>NZ_JALBHA010000169.1:0-11659 GCF_023006445.1 Bradyrhizobium sp. SHOUNA76 | reverse complement strand
CACGCCGAGCCCGCCCGGGCCGGTCTGGAGGATGTCGCGGGCATAGATCGGCAACAGCGCAATGACGCCCCCGAACAGCACCGCGAACAGGTCGAGCGAGATGGTGCCGAGGATTGCGGGATTACTGCGGATGAAGCGAACGCCGGCGAAGATGTTATCCGCGTCCGTTCCCTCCTTGGCGATGGCCTGCGGGCGCGGTCGGATGAAGCCGGTCAGGATCATCCCGAAGATCCAGAACAGCACCATCATGGCATAGGCAAGATGCGGGGCGACCGCATAGGCGAAGCCGCCGAGCGCCGGCCCGGTGATAGTCGCCACCTGCGCCGCGCCGCTGGAGACGGCGGTAGCGCGCTGGAGCGATCCCTGCGGCGCGATCAACGGCAGCAGCGCCGCCGTGGTCGGGCTCTCGAACGCGCCGGCAATGCCGAGCACGAAGGTCGCGATGAAGATCTGAACTTCGCCGACCGCGCCGAGATAGGTGATGGTTGCGAGATAGAGCGCGGTTGCCGCTTCCACGAGCTGACAGAGCTGGACCACGCGCTTGCGCTCATAACGGTCGGCGGCGTGGCCGGCGACAAACACCAGAAGCGCGGTGGGCAGGAACTGGACCAGGCCGACCATGCCGAGAGCGAAGGCCGAGCCGGTGAGATCGTAGATCTGCCAGCCGATCGCGACCGCCGCGATCTGGCTGGAAAAGCGCGACAGGCTGCGCGAAAGCAGGAAGTACAGGAAGGCGCGGTGGGCGAGGAGCGCGCGGGCGCTGACCGGCGGATGTCCGGATATTGGCTGCTCTGGCATCGCCTCGTTGATCGTCTTTTGGGTCACCCTCGGACCGCTCGCCCCTGATGTCGACGGACCCCGCGTGGCTGAGGTGGGCCCGCTTGTCAACAGCGGGACGCCTTCCGCATCTCCCGGCATTGCCTTTGCAGCACAGGCGCGGCCATAATCATTGAGGGTTTGGGGACATCATGCTGCGCTTGCAATCGGCACTCGGCATTTTCGCATTGCTGTTGATCGCCTTCGCGCTCGCAGAGAACCGGCGTGCCGTGTCGCTGCGACAGGCGGCGATCGGCCTCCTCGCCACTTTCGTCACCGCGATCGTGCTCCTGAAGCTACCGATCGTCGCGCGCGCCTTCGGTGCCATCAACGAGGCAGTCGGTGCGATCTCCGCGGCCTCGCGCGCCGGCTCCGCCTTCGTGTTCGGCTATATCGGCGGCGGCCCCTTGCCCTTCGATTTGAAGGTGCCGGGCGCCGATTTTATCCTGGCGTTCCAGGCGCTACCGATCGTGCTGGTCATGAGCGTGCTGACGACGCTGCTGTTCTACTGGCGCGTGCTGCCGCCTGTTGTCCGCGGCATGGCCTGGCTGCTGGAGCGGACGCTGGGCGTCGGCGGCGCGGTGGGTCTGTCGACCGCAGCCAACATCTTTCTCGGCATGGTCGAGGCACCGCTGTTCGTGCGGCCCTATCTGAAACAGATGACCCGCAGCGAGCTATTCCTGGTGATGACCGGCGGCATGGCGGGCATCGCAGGCACGGTGCTGGTGCTCTATGCGACGTTCCTTGCTCCCCTCATCCCTGATGCCGCCGCGCATTTCGTCATCGCATCCGTGCTGGGCGCGCCGGCCGCGATCCTCGTCAGCCTGATCATGGTCCCTGAAACCTCCGACACGCGCACGGGCGGCACGTTGGAAGACCCCGAGATGGAGGTCTCCGGCACGATGGATGCGATCGTGAAGGGCACCAGCGCGGGGATTGAGCTGCTGATCAACATCGTCGCAATGCTGCTGGTGCTGGTGGCGCTGGTCTATCTCGTCAACGCCGTCCTCGGCCTGTTGCCACACATCGGCGGCGCCGCGATCTCGTTGCAGCGCCTGCTTGGGCTCGTGATGGCGCCGGTGTGCTGGCTGATGGGACTGCCGTGGGATCAGGCCGTGACCGCCGGCAGCTTGATGGGCACCAAGACGGTACTCAACGAATTGATCGCCTATGTCGACTTCTCGAAGCTGCCGGGCGACGCGCTCGATCCGCGCTCGCGCCTGATCATGCTCTATGCGATGTGCGGCTTCGCCAATTTCGCCAGCCTCGGCATCATGATCGGCGGCCTGGGAGTGATGGCGCCCGAGCGGCGCGAGGAGATCAACGCGCTCGGACTGAAGTCGATCGTGTCGGGGACGCTGACGACGTGTTTGATGGGGGCGGTGGTGGGGGTGTTGGCTTGACAAGAGCCTTCGTAGCCCGGATGAGCGCAGCGATATCCGGGGACTTCTACCTCGTCGCCAGCGGTGTCCCGGATGTCGCTGCGCTCATCCGGGCTACAAGAGAATCGTCATTGCGAGCGAAGCGAAGCAATCCAGAACTGTGTCCGCGGAGATAGTCTGGATTGCTTCGTCGCAAGAGCTCCTCCCAATGACGAGGAGAGAGACAGTGGCCTACGCCTTCAACTCCACTGTTCTGAACTCCGCAGGCAGGATCACCTCCAGCAGCTCGACGTCGTCGGAATAGTCCAGGATCATGTGCTTGATCTTCGGCGGCTGGGTCCAGGCGCTGCCTTCTTTCATCAGCGTCTCGCCCTGCCCGTCCATGTAGGTCTTCACCCAGCCCTTGAGCACGTAGACCATCTGGAATTCGACGTCGTGAAAGTGCAGCTTCGAGACCTCGGCCGGATTGCAGGGGCCTTGCAGGCGGATCACATGCGCTTGCGCGAGACCATGGGACGCTGCGGCAATGCCGAGGTCGCGATACTTGGCGTAGGCGCGCAGGCCGTCGGCCTTGAAGTCTTCCTCGCGGTGATGGCTGATAGCGATGCGTTGTCTGGGGCGCGCGGGCTTTTTCGGGGTCACAATGCGGGCCTTCGCCTTCACCGCTTTGCGCGCCGACGATCGCGCCGCCGCCTTTGCTCCGCTGCGCTTCTTCATTGCAGTCTTCGTTGCGGGTCTTGATGCCTTTTGCTTGGCCATTGTCTGCCTCCCTGATCTCAGTCGCGCCCGCCGGACGGGTACGACCCGAAGGCAGATTATCCAGTCTTGGACGAGGCAGCAATTGCGGGCTGGTCAGTCGAAGATCCAATCGTAGCTTGTCCCAGGCTGTCGTGGCGAGCCGACGTCGTCTCGTATTCGTTCTCACGCTGAATTAATCTCGTCGGGAGATCCTGGGGAATTGATTCATGGGAAGCAGCGTAGGTCAGCGTGCATTTCAAAATGCCCGGCTTCAGAAACGACAGAAAGCCGAAATGCTGCCATTGCTCGGGCATGCACTCCAGTTGCACAAGATGGGGCTTTTGCCGGAGGCTCAGGCCGCCTATCGCCAACTCCTGCAGCTCGCCCCGAACCAATTCATCGCGCTGCATATGCTTGGCGTGTTGGAGGCCGATGCCAAGAACTATCAGCAGGCGGAAATTCTGCTGAGCCGGGCAGTTGCCGTCGATCCGCGGTCGGCCGATGCTCATATGAGCCTCGGCGTCGCGCTCAACGGACTACGGCGTCACGGCGAGGCCTGCGCGAGCTATCGCAAGGCCCTCGCCTTGCGGCCCAACCACGCCGTAACCCTCTCCAATCTCGGCAACGCGACCGTGGCCCTCGAACTTCACCAGGAGGCGCTCCACAGCTACGACAAGGCGCTCGCACTCGACGCAAACCTTGCTGAAGCCCATAACGGCCGGGGTTGGGCGCTCAGCCGTCTGCGCAACTATGACGGGGCGCTCGCAAGCCTCGACCGCGCGCTATCGATCAAGCCTGACTACGCCGCGGCACTGGCGAACCGCGCGGTTGCATTGCGGGAACTTCAGCGATTCGACGAAGCTCTGGCAGATGGCAATCGGGCCATCGCGCTGGCACCCGACGACGCGAACGGGTGGCTCGCGCGGGCCAGTGTCCTGCTCCAGATTCAGCAAATTGCCCAGGCGTCGCACGATTGCGAGCAGGCCCTCGCGATCGCTCCCGATTCCATTCAAGCTCACCTGGTGCTGGGCCTTTGCCTCGCCGGGCTTGGCCGGGTCGACGAAGCCCTCGCCAGCTTCGACAGAGCCCTCGACATCCAGCCTGACCTCCAGAGCGCGATCTCCAACAAGATATTCACGCTCGATTTTGTGGGGGACGCCACCGTCGAACGGCACCAGCAGGCGCGGCAGGTATGGTGGGAGCGTGTCGGCGCGAAGATCGCCTCGGAGGCGGCCGAACCGCATGACAACAGCCGCGATCCGGATCGCCGCCTCGTGCTTGGCTATGTCTCGTCGGACTTCAACGCGCATTCGGCTGCGTTCATTTTCAAGCCGGTGCTGCAACACCATAACCCGGCGCAATTCGAGATCGTTTGCTACTCTTGTTCGTCAAAAGTGGACACGACGACCAGCGAATTTCAAGGGATTGCTGACCGCTGGCGCGACGCCTCGCAATGGACCGACGAGCGTCTCGCCGCCGAGATCCGGGCCGATGGCGTCGACATCCTGATCGATCTGTCCGGCCATACCAGAGGAAACCGGCTCAGCGTGTTTGCGCGCAAGCCAGCGCCGATCCAGGTCCATGGCTGGGGCCACGGCACTGGCACCGGACTGCCGACGATCGACTATCTGTTCTCGGACCCGGTCGCGATTCCTTTCGCGGTCCGGCATCTGTTTGCGGAAACTGTTGTCGACCTGCCGTGCTTTGTGACGCTGACGCCACTGCCGGCCGGGATTGAGCGGGCGCCGACCCCGGCGACCTCGAACGGCTTCGTCACATTCGGCGTCTTCAACCGCATCAGCAAGATTTCGGACGAGGCAGCGGAAGTCTGGTCCAGGATTCTCGAGCGAGTGCCGGGCTCGCGCCTGCTGATCAAGGATGTTGCGCTGGACGACCAGCTGGTCCGCGACAATCTGCTGGCGCGGTTTGCGGCTTGCGGATTGCCGGCCGAACGTATCGATCTGCTCGGAGCCACCTTGCGGGGCGAACATCTGGCATCGTTCAATCGCGTCGATATCTGCCTTGACCCGTTCCCGCAGAATGGCGGCGTCAGCACCTGGGAAGCCTTGCAGATGGGCGTGCCGGTGGTGGCGAAACTCGGCAACAGCCTGCCCAGCCGTGCTGCCGGCTCCATCCTCACCGCGCTTGGCCTGCCGCACTGGGTCACGGATAGCGATGAGGGGTATATCGAAATCGCTGTTTGCCATGCAGCTGAGGTCGGTGAACTCGATCGCTTGCGCCGCGACCTGCCTGGACGGATCGACTCCGCAGCCGCCGGCAACCCTGTCTCATATGCGCGAGCGGTGGACGAGGCCTATCGCGCGATGTGGAAGCGCTATTGCAACGGCGGCGCTTGATTGCGTGTTCGTGGGCGGACAGCGATTCGCGCAGCCGATGCTAATCCATCCTGCGCAGTTCCAACGCAGATATCGTAGGGTGGGCAAAGCGGAGCGTGCCCACCATGCCGGATGCAATCGGGGAGAGATGGTGGGCACGGCTCGCAAGCGCGCGCCTTTGCCCACCCTACGAGACCGGTGTCCGCCTCAATGCAGCCGGAACACGCCATCCACGGCGCGCAGCTCGGCCGGCTTGATCAGCTTTGAGTGCGCGACGGTGACCGAATGAAGGGGGCCGTCGAGCTTCTCCTGCCAGAACGCCAGGAAATCCTTCAGCGCCGGGAATTTCGGAAACATGTCGTAGTTCTGCCAGACGTAGGTCTGTAGCAGCGAGGGATGATCCGGCATCCGATAGAGAATTTGTGCCGTCGTCAGCCCGTAACCCAGCATCTGTTTCCGGAAATCCTCGGAAACGCCCCCACTCGGCAAGCCCATGCCAACCTCCTTTGCAGGAGCGCATTCAAGGGGCGGCTTGGTCGGTGTGCGCCTTACGAGCCACCCGGTACTGATGCGCTCACATGAGAGAAATGTGACGCAAACTGACAATACATCTCAAGCCCAAAAGTTTAACAAGCTGTTGAAATTCAATGCGTTAGCAGCAGATGCGGCACCGTGCTAATACGGGGCGGCCTCGGTTAACGATGGAAAAGAGATTCTGGCAGTCCGCGCTTCCGGGTGCTGATTTTTCTGCTAGAAGCCCTTGCCCCCGCAAAATTCCTGCCCTATTTCAGCTCGCGTGTGCTAGCACTCGCAGGCACTGATTGCTAACAATCTCAAAACCTCAACCCAAGCAATTGCTTAGGAGGACTGCATGAAATTCCGTCCGCTTCACGACCGCGTCGTGGTCAAGCGCATCGACGCAGAAGAGAAGACCGCAGGCGGCATCATCATTCCCGACACTGCCAAGGAAAAGCCCTCTCAGGGTGAAGTCGTCGCCGTCGGCCCCGGTGGCCGCGACGAAGCCGGCAAGCTGATCCCGATCGACCTGAAGGTCGGCGACCGCGTGCTGTTCGGCAAGTGGTCCGGCACCGAGGTCAAGATCGACAACGTCGACCTGCTGATCATGAAGGAAAGCGACATAATGGGCGTCCTCGACGTCCCCGCTTCCAAGAAGAAGGCGGCCTAACAGCCCCTCTCTCCCTCCTGTCAAACACCTAAGGAAAAATCCACATGGCAGCCAAAGAAGTCAAATTCTCGGTTGAAGCGCGCGACAAGATGCTGCGCGGCGTCGACATTCTCGCCAACGCGGTGAAGGTCACGCTCGGTCCGAAGGGCCGCAACGTCGTGCTCGACAAGTCGTTCGGCGCCCCCCGCATCACCAAGGACGGCGTCACCGTCGCCAAGGAGATCGAGCTCGAGGACAAGTTCGAGAACATGGGCGCGCAGATGGTGCGCGAAGTCGCCTCCAAGTCCGCTGACGCGGCCGGCGACGGCACCACCACCGCCACCGTGCTGGCCCAGGCGATCGTGCGCGAAGGCGCCAAGTCGGTTGCCGCCGGCATGAACCCGATGGACCTCAAGCGCGGTATCGACCTCGCGGTCGAAGCCGTCGTTGCGGATCTCGTCAAGAACTCCAAGAAGGTCACCTCGAACGACGAGATCGCCCAGGTCGGCACCATCTCGGCGAACGGCGATGTGGAAATCGGCAAGTTCCTCTCCGACGCCATGAAGAAGGTCGGCAACGAGGGTGTCATCACCGTCGAGGAAGCCAAGTCGCTCGAGACCGAGCTCGACGTCGTCGAGGGCATGCAGTTCGACCGCGGCTACATCTCGCCCTACTTCGTCACCAACGCCGACAAGATGCGCGTTGAAATGGACGACGCCTACATCCTCATCAACGAGAAGAAGCTCTCCTCGCTGAACGAGCTGCTGCCGCTGCTCGAGGCCGTGGTGCAGACCGGCAAGCCGCTGGTCATCGTCGCCGAGGACGTCGAAGGTGAAGCGCTCGCGACCCTGGTCGTGAACCGCCTGCGCGGCGGCCTCAAGGTCGCAGCCGTCAAGGCTCCGGGCTTCGGCGATCGTCGCAAGGCCATGCTGCAGGACATCGCGATCCTGACCGGCGGCCAGGCGATCTCGGAAGATCTCGGCATCAAGCTCGAGAACGTCACGCTCAACATGCTCGGTCGCGCCAAGAAGGTGATGATCGACAAGGAGAACACCACGATCGTCAACGGCGCCGGCAAGAAGGCCGACATCGAGGCGCGCGTGGCCCAGATCAAGGCGCAGATCGAGGAAACCACCTCGGACTACGACCGTGAGAAGCTCCAGGAGCGTCTGGCCAAGCTCGCCGGCGGCGTCGCGGTGATCCGCGTCGGCGGCGCGACCGAGGTCGAGGTGAAGGAGCGCAAGGATCGCGTTGATGACGCGATGCATGCGACCCGCGCGGCTGTGGAAGAAGGCATCGTCCCGGGCGGCGGCGTCGCCCTGCTCCGTGCCTCCGAGCAGCTCAAGGGCCTGCGCACCAAGAACGACGACCAGAAGACCGGCGTCGAGATCGTGCGCAAGGCGCTGTCGGCTCCCGCTCGCCAGATCGCCATCAACGCCGGTGAAGACGGCTCGGTGATCGTCGGCAAGATCCTGGAGAACAAGACCTACGCTTACGGCTTCGACTCCCAGACCGGCGAGTACGTCAATCTCGTCACCAAGGGCATCATCGACCCGACCAAGGTGGTCCGTACCGCGATCCAGAACGCAGCCTCGGTTGCGGCGTTGCTGATCACCACGGAAGCCATGGTCGCCGAGCTGCCCAAGAAGGGTGGCGCCGGTCCGGCAATGCCCCCGGGCGGCGGCATGGGCGGCATGGACTTCTAAGGTCCGGCCATCTCAAGAACTACGAAACCCCGGCAGCGATGCCGGGGTTTTTGTTTTGTGGGCGTTCTATCTCCGCTCGTCATTCCGGAGCGCGCGGATGGAGCGCCGTGCAATCCGGCCGTACACGCCGCCCGGAGCAAAAACTCACCTCACCTTCCCCAGCCGCTCGATGTGCGGCTCGCCGTCTTCGTCGAGCGACCAGAAGATCCGCGTCACCTTGCCGACGAGATTGTCCATCGGCACGAAACCGAACGTAGACATGCGGCTGTCGGTGGAATTGTCGCGGTTGTCGCCGAGTACGAAGAAGTGGCCCGGCGGCACCGTGAAGACGCTGGTATTGTCGAGGAAACCGTTGTCGACGCAATCGTTGGTGACATAGGACGCGCCATTCGGCAGCGTCTCGCGCCAGCGCTTGACCTTGACGCCGCCATCCACACCGCAGGCGTTGTCGGCAAGCCCGTACTCGAGCGCGGCGCGCGTCACCGGACGGTCGTTGAGGATGAGCTGGCCCTGCCGCATCTGGATGCGGTCGCCGGGCAGCCCGACCACGCGCTTGACGTAGTCGACCGAACTGTCCTTCGCCGTCCGGAACACGACGATGTCGCCATATTCCGGCTCGGCGGCAAAGACGCGGCCTGAGATCCAGGGCGGCGCGAAAGGTAGGGAATAGCGGCCGTAGCCATAGGCGTATTTCGCGGCGAAGACGTAGTCGCCGACCATCAGCGTCGGCGCCATCGACCCAGAGGGGATGCTGAACGGCTGGTACAGGACGAAGCGAAACAGGATCAGCGGCGACCACAGCACCGGGACCAGCAGAATCAGGACGAGGATCGCCTTCCATTCCCGCGATTGCGCCCGCGACGGCCGGATCGTTTCCGAAAGTGTGGTCATGCACTCGCCCTGGTCAAGTCTCGTCGCGAGATTACGCAACCTTCGCGCGCGTGCAATCCCGGCTCCGTGATTTTGGTAGCACAGGCACCGTGACGCGTTCACGGCAAAGCGATGACAACGGACATGTGAAGGGCCGCCCATAGGCGGCCCTCCGGTTTCAAGCGCTCTCGGGCGCCTTCAGGCGCACGAGCCGGGTCAGCAGGGCATCGAGGCCCTCGCCGTTGCCGGCATGGAGATCGATGCGGCCGACCTTCTCGACCAGCCGCTCCAGCGACTCCAGCTCCTTGAGCCGCAGCAGCAGGGGGTTCTCCTCCATCAGGCGGGCGGTGTTCAGGAGCGAACGCGTCGCCGCGGTCTCCTCCTGCCGGCGGATCAGGTTCGCCTTCGCGACCCGCTCCGCCTCCACCACCTTGTTCACCAGCTCCCGGATCTCGCCGGGCAGGATCACGTCCTTGACGCCGAGCTCGGTCACCTCCACGCCGGACTCTGCGACGCGTGCCCGCACATAGTCGCGCAGCTCCGCATCCAGCGCCGCCTTCGCGGACAGCACCTCGTCCAGCGTCCGGCCGGCAACCGCCTCGCGGATCGCGAACTGCACCAGGCGGTACAGCCACGCATCCACGTCGGGCACGGTCGCGACCGTCCGCTCGGGATCGACCACCCGGCGGAACGCCGTCAGCGTCACCCGCAGGGCGATGCGATCCTTGGTCAGCATCTCCTGCGCGGTGATCTCGACCGCCTGGGGCCGCAGATCGAGGCGCTTCACCTCGATCTTGCGGCCGACGGTCCAGAAGGCGTGCCGACCGGGCGCGAGCCGCTCGGTGAGCCGGCCCTCGACATACAGCAGGCCCGCCTCGTGGTTCTCGACCACCGTCTCCGACGTCACCATCGAGCGGTTGCGCTCGATCATGGTCAGATGCCGCGCGCCTACACGGGGATCGCTGGACACATCGATGCGCTCGACATCGATGCGGGTCGCTACCTTCCAGTAGACGCGCACCTGCCAGGGCGTCATCAGATGCACGGGCCGGCCGTCGAGGCTGACGATTGCGACCTCGTCCGCCTTGGTCTCGACCGCCTCGAACAGCTCGGCGGCGAGATCAGGCCGCGCGGCCTTCAGCACCGCATAACGATCCGCAGGGAATTCGCTGCGGACCACGTCGAGCACCTCGGCCTTCAGCTCGTGCAGGGGATCGAACAGCCGGTGCTTGCCGGGCGCGAGCACGCGCACGAGCTGCCCGTTGCGCGTGAGCAGCGCACGCTCGCCATCCTTCACCGTCACGTTCAACATCAGCAACTGCCAGCTCATGGCTCGCCTCCATCGTTTGCGCCCGGCCGGATGCCGGACGACATGTTTCGTTTGCAAAGGACGTGAGGACGCGGACGACGCTTCCTGAAAAAGCGGCGGGCCGAGGCTTGAGCTTGCATGACGACGGGCGCACGCGCGCGTCCGCTCGACGCGTGTCGAGCGGTCATGCGGAGCCACCCGGCGTCAGCGCAAGCGGTATCTACCCGCGGCGCAGAGCCGGTCTCACAGTGTCGTTGTTCGGACGGAAGCCTTTTGGGCAAAACGACCGGACGGCGACTGAAGCGCGCGTCCGGTCCTCGTCAGAGGAATCAGCTTTTCAGGCTGAATCGGAGCGCTGGAGCGGGATTCGAACCCGCGTCACGATGATTCACAGTCATCTGCTCTACCACTGAGCTATCCCTTGGTTGGTACAAGAGACCGGAATCGAACCGATGCCTTCGGGTCACCCCGACGCTCTCCATGAGCTACATCCTGCATCTTCATTCGGCGGAACACGAAACCGGAGACCGGCCCGCGCCAGTCGGGATCTCAGAGAGCCCGAACCCATGGCCTAGCGAAGGAGCGGGCTAATAAACGAAGGACCTTCGGGTTGCAAGAGGGTGCTCGAAGATTTTTTGTCGCGCATCGCGCACTGTGACGCGATGATCACACGCGACGCGGCGTCAAGGACGCGGCGTGAAGCAGGCCCGCACCCAGTCGATCGTCACGCGTGTTGCGGCGTCGCGCTTGAGATGATTTTGCACGAGCAGCCAGACGTCGCGCCGCTTCGGCAGCAGCGTGGCGCGCAGGCCGCGGTCGGCGAGCAAGCCTTCGCAGCTGTGCTCGGGCAGCACGCCGACGGCCTGATGCGACTGGATCATGGTCTTGATGATACGGACATTGTCGGTGATGCAGTGGACGTTCTTCAGACGCTTCGCCCGCAGGAACTGTGCTTCGGGAATGGTGTCGAGCTCGTCCGGATAGACGCAGGCGACCGGGTCACCGGAGCGATCTGCGGGCTCGAAGAAATACAGCCTGACATCGCCGAGCTTGGAGATGGTGAAGTCGCCCCTCTCCGGCTTGCGCAGGCGAATGGCGAGGTCGGCCTGCCAGCGCGAGAATTTGACGTTGCCGCTGGAGGTGAGGAATTGCAGGGTCAGGCCGGGATGATCGCGCAGGAACGCGCTCGCGCGCGGCGCCAGCAATTCTTCGGCAACCGCATTGGTCGAGGCGATGCGGAGGCGGCCGACCGGCCCGGGCTGGCTCTCCTTGATGCGGTCGATCGCCGCGACATGGGCGGCCATCGCGCCGACATGCTCGAGCACTGCCTCGCAATG
>NZ_JALBHA010000168.1:0-11713 GCF_023006445.1 Bradyrhizobium sp. SHOUNA76 | reverse complement strand
CCGGCGAGCCCGGCCGCGATCATGCCGCCGATGGTGCCAAGCGCGGGCGTGCCGAGCAGCGGCGCAGTGTTCATCGGCTCGAAGGCGAATTGCTGGTTCTTGGCATCGATCAGCGACAGCACGTCGTGAAGCGGCGCACCGGCCTGCAGCGTGACGATCAGCTCGTTCGGCTCGTAGGAGGTGACGGCATTGAGCGCGGCGAGGTCGAGCACGGCATTGGTCGCCATGGCATGGCCGATGCCGCGCTTGGAGCCATGACCGATGATCTCGAGCGGCTGCTCATTGGCAATCGCCGCGCGCACCACCTCTTCGACGTCTTTGGCGTCTCTGACCTTAAGCGTATCCACGATTGAGCCGGTATCGAAGTTTACAAGGGAAAGCAAATTTGACGCATTGCAGTGAAGGCGCAGCGACCGACGCTAGAACCGCGGCAAATCTGGGAACGCCAGCTTGCCCGCATGCACGTGCATGCGGCCGAGCTCGGCGCAGCGGTGCAGGGTCGGAAATACCTTTCCGGGATTGAGCAGACCCTGCGAGTCGAAGGCGCATTTCAGCCGCTGCTGCTGGTTCAGGTCGATCTCGCTGAACATTTCCGGCATCAGGTCGCGCTTCTCGATGCCGACGCCGTGCTCGCCGGTGAGCACGCCGCCGAACTCGACGCATGCGCGCAGGATGTCGGCGCCGAAGGCCTCGGCGCGCTCGATCTCGCCGGGCTTGTTGGCATCGTAGAGGATCAGCGGGTGCAGATTGCCATCACCGGCATGGAACACGTTGGCGCAGCCGAGCTGGTATTTTTCGCCGAGCTCGCGGATGCGCGCCAGCGCCTTCGGCAGCGCGCCGCGCGGGATGGTGCCATCCATGCAGAGATAATCGGGCGAGATCCGGCCGACGGCCGGGAACGCAGCTTTGCGGCCGGCCCAGAACAGATTGCGCTCGGCCTCGGAGGTCGAGATCTGGCAGGTGGTCGAGCCGCAGCCATTGGCGATTGCCTCGACGCGCGTGATCAGTTCGTCGACCTCGATCTTGGGACCGTCGAGCTCGATGATGAGCAGCGCCTCCACATCGAGCGGATAGCCGGCGTGGACGAAGGCCTCCGCGGCGTGGATCGCGGGCTTGTCCATCATCTCCATGCCGCCAGGGATGATGCCGGCGCCGATGATGCGCGCCACGCATTCGCCGGCGGCCTCGACTTGCGCGAATCCAACCATCAGCGCGCGCGCCGTCTCCGGCTTCTGCAGGATGCGCACCGTGATCTCGGTGATGACGCCGAGCAGGCCTTCGGAGCCGGTGATGACGCCCATCAGGTCGTAGCCGGCGTTCTCGCATCCCTTGCCACCAATGCGCAGGATTTCGCCGCTCATCAGCACGATCTCGCAACCGAGCACGTTATTGGTTGTCATGCCGTATTTGAGGCAATGCACGCCGCCGGAATTTTCCGCGACATTGCCGCCGATCGAGCAGGCAATCTGGGAGGACGGATCGGGCGCATAGTAGAAGCCGGCATGGGCGACCGCCTGGCTGATCGCCAGATTGGTGACGCCGGGCTCGGTGATGACGACGCGGTTGTCGAAATCGATCTCGCGGATGCGCTTGAACTTGCCGAGGCCGAGCAGCACGCCGTCTTCAAGCGGCAGCGCCCCGCCCGATAGCGATGTACCGGAGCCGCGCGGCACCACCTTGATGCCTTGCCCTGCACAATATTTCAGGATGAGCGAGACCTGCTCGGTCGTATCGGGCAGCACCACGACCATCGGCGGCTGCCGATAGGCGGTCAGGCCGTCGGATTCGTAGGCCCGCATCTCGGCTGCGCTGTCGATCACGCCCTCGCCGGGCACGATTGCGCGCAACGCAGCAATGATCTCCGCGCGGCGCGCAAGCACCGCCTGGTCGCTCGCAGGCATCATGATGGCCATATCAAGTCCTTCATGACATATCCTTCCGGCTCGTAGCCCATGATCAATTTGTCACGACAAATCAATCACGTCCGCGCCTGTTTGGGTAGGCTATCCGAAAGTCGGATCGACGATCTCAAGCGAGTTCGCTCTGGGACAAGTAGGAAATCATGAAACCTGTCATGGTTTGGTGGCTTGTCCAGGCCGCGCAGGCCTGCCAAAACCGGCAGGTTGGGCGATTGCCGATCAGGCAAGAGACTGACCAGCCAGACCCACCAGGGAAGAGACGAAGAGCAACCGATGACAAAATTGACTTTTGGCGCACTGACGATCCTCACCGTGATTGCCACCGCACCCGCCGCGATGGCGCAGGATGTCGCGGCCGGCAAGACATCGTTCAACAAATGCCTGGCCTGCCACGCGATCGGCGAAGGCGCCAAGAACAAGGTCGGTCCCGAGCTCAACGGTCTCAACGGTCGCAAGTCGGGCACCGCCGAGGGCTACAATTATACGGACGCGAACAAGAATTCCGGCATCACCTGGGACGAGGCCACGTTCAAGGAATACATCAAGGATCCCAAGGCCAAGATTCCTGGCACCAAGATGGCGTTCGCCGGCATCAAGAACGAGACCGAGATCAACAATCTGTGGTCCTTCGTCGCCCAGTTCGACAAGGACGGGAAGATCAAGCAGTAAGCGCGCATATTAGGCGGCCGCTACAGCTTCGGTTCTGATTCAATCAGGACCGAAGCTGTCGCTTTCTGTTGTGACGCGTATTCTTTGCGCGTCATTGCGAGGAACAGCATCGCGATGCTCCAATGCATATCGCGAGGTGCAGTGCCGTAGGGTGGGCAAAGGCGCACAGCGCCGTGCCCACCAATTCGATCAGTATGCGAGAGACGGTGGGCACGCTGCGCTTTGCCCACCCTACGATACCGAGTTTGTGACACGCAGCTCGACCCACGGACATGCCTCTTCAGCCTCGCGGCTTGCTCGCCCGAGCTTTGCTTCATCTTTCGTCCCTCTGAAATCCAAGAGGGCGCAGGGAAGGCCGGGTGCCAGCTCGCACCCGCGGTCTGCTGCGCGAAATGTAGCGCAAGAAGACCGCACAGCAGCATACAGGTGGTGCCGAACACTCGGCCTTCCCTGCGCGATGGTCGGACGGCTTATGCCGTGATCTCCCGGGAGCCGAACTTTCCTTCTGGCCTCCCTCGCCCCGCGAATTGGATGATGCAGTCTGCCCGGTTGGGCTCGCTCGCACCTTCGCGAAAGACTTGACCGTAGCAACGACGGCCAGGACCACACGGTTTTGCCGTACGCACGGCCCGCCATTTCGCCGCAGTATTCCCAGCCCTGTCGACGGAGCTGCGAAACTTACAGGCGAGACGAACCTAGCAGCGCCGCTCGTCCGCACGCAGGTATCGAGCTCACAGGGACTACCCGCCCTGCCCGCCCCATCTCGTGCCGACGCTGCCGCGTCCACCGCAAGCCCGGCTCGCGATGCGTGACGACACAAGATCGCCCCTCTTGGTGAGCCGGGATGAGCGACACATACGCCGAAACCGAATTTCGGTAAAGTGGAATATCTTTGCGCGGATGGATTGACAGAGGGCGACACAGCAAGCTGCCGTAGCCCGGATGAGCGCAGCGATATCCGGGACAGTGTACGATGCCGGGCGAGCGGCCCCCGGATGTCGCTTCGCATCCGGGCTACGGGAGCATCCACCCGAAAAACTCTAATCAGCGGCCGCCTGTGCCGGGACGATTCTTCCGATCATCGTCTCGATCTCCGTCTTCACCAGATCCGGCACGGCGTTCTGCACCATGTGTCCGAGATCGGGCAGCACGATCAGCTTTGCATTCGGCACCATGGCCGCGAACGGACGGGCGTGGATGCTGGTCCTGACCGTCTTGTCGGGCTCGCCGGCGATGACCGTGACCGGCGCTTTGATCTCGCCGTAGCGCGGAGCTTGCGCGGCAACCGCTTCCTTCAGCGTCACCAGATCATAGGCATTGGCGATGAACTCGCGCGGACGCAGCAGCAGCGGCGTCGCGGAATCCTGCACGAAACCGTCAGGCATCGTCTGCGGCAGGAACACGTTGCGCGCGCCGGTTTCGGCAACGAAGTAACCGAGCGGCAGCGTGACGGTGTAGGCGAGCAGCGGGCCGATCACCGGCATTGCAATGATCTCGTTGTAACGGCCGACGCCGCCACGCCAGGGATGGGTGACGGGCGCGAGCATGACGAGGCCCGCGACGCGGCCGGGATGATCGAGCGCAATCCGGGCGCCGAGCGCGCCGCTCCAGGAATGCACGACGAAGACCGCACGCTCGATCCCGAGCTTATGAAGCGCATCATCGATCATCCGCGCCTGGATCTGCGGCGTGGAATCCTGGCGCCGCGCGCGCGTACTCCAGCCATGGCCGGGACGGTCGACCAGGATGACGCGATGGTCTTTGGCGAGGAGGTCGCCGAGCGGACGCCGCATCGCTTCGAGATTGGAGCTCGCGCCGTGCAGCATCACGATCGGCACCCCCGCATCGCGCGGGCCGATGTCGACGACGTGAAGCGTCGCGCCGTCGACTTCCACCATCTCCCCCTGCGGCGGAAAGGCGCGCTGCACGGCGACGATTCCGGCCTGCGTGACCAGCGCCAGCAGAACCAGCGCCGTCACGACTGACATCACGATCATGGAGAGAATCCGGGAGATGCTGGGCACAGGGGAGTTACGGGTCTTGTGGGCGGCAGTTTCGCTGCACCGGCTTTCCATGCTTCCACCAAAACTGCCGGGGCTGTGGATATGTGCATAATTGAGGAACGTAAAAACTCAATGGAATCAACAATATTCCAGGAGGAGACGCAAGCCTCGGAACAGCTTCATGCAGCCGTCATCGCGGCTTCCATATAATCGCCACGGTCGGTTCCGCCATCTAGGCGCGGGTGGGCGCCGATCCTCCTCGCAACTCCAGGGGATGGGGGAAAGACCGGCAGAATTGCCCTGGTTTGAACCGGAGGATTTTCGATGAGCTTCAGATCGAACGACAATGCGATCGACGAGATCGTCGCGAGCTGCAACGGCGACCTGCGCGGTGCCGTGCGGGCGCTGCTCCTGATCAACGAGCATCTCGAGACGGAGCTTGCAAAGGCTTACGCCGCAGCTGCCGATCACGGCCTCGCCGAGCGCGGCGGCAGCGTCCTGCACTAAAGTGCGATCGATCGCACTTTAGGCTCTCTTTTGAGCATGATCTCGTCGGAAAACCGCTGCACACTTTTCGCGAACGCGGCCCTTCGGGTCCGGTTCATGCTTGGAATGCAGGCTAGTTCGCGCCGTCCTCGTCTTTTTCCTCGTCGGGCGTGAGCCCGGGACAGGCGCGGATCGTCGAACGGGCAAGCTTGGCATCGGCCCTGGACTTGTAGGGACCGTCGCCGAACCAGATGTCGCCGATGATGACCGGATTGCTGGTCACGATATTGCATTTTCCGGTGGCGCGGTTGCCGACCACCCAGAACAGTCCGTCGGCGAAGCTCAACGTCCCCGACGCGAGCAGCAATCCACCTGCAAAGATCAAACGCTTCATGGCTTTCGCTCCTGCCATGCAGGTAGCCCTGCGGCAGGCCCAGCAATAGTCCTCACGATGCCGCGCTTCCGGTCGTGGTTAATCTGACGACGCCACGTTCCCTCAAGAAATGATCGAGTTCTAGATGTCGCGGCCTTCGACCTTCTCGGTCAGCGCCTTGACCTGATCGGGGATCTTTTCGAGATGCGGATTGACGGCGAGCGCCTTGCGATAGGCCTCGAGCGCGCGCTTCTCGTCACCGACCTCCTGCATGATCATGCCGAGGCCTGCGAGCGCGCCGAAATGGCGCGGCTCCCGGACCAGCACTTGCTGGATATCCCCGAGCGAACGGCCATAGTCGTTCTGCATGTAATAGAGCGTGGCGCGCCGGTTCCAGGCCTCGATATAGTCGGGCCTGAGCTTGATGACCGAATCCAGCAGCTTGATCGCGACCTCGATCTTCTTGGCGTCGACCGCGGTCTTGGCGCGCGCCATCAACAGCGCCGCGGTGTCGCTCGGGGTCTGGAGCCAGATCGCCCAGATCCGCGCCTCGACATGCTTGGCGCTGGCCTCGTCGGGCGCCGCCTTCAGCGCGCCGAACAGGAAATCGAGATTCTTGGTGCGATCGACCTTGGGCAGCTTGGCCGGCGCTTCGGGGAGCTTCTTCTGCTTGCCGGGTGGATCAACCTGCTGCGCCAGAGCTGGAGCGAGGCCAGCACTTCCCAGCACAAGTGCCAGACACAGGGTGCGCGGAAAAAGGAATCTCAAAGCCATGGCCAAAGTCTAAACGCGCAAAGCCGCCCTTGCAAAGCAGGGCGGCGTCAAACTCGTGTGAGACCGTGGTCTTGCGGGAACGCGCGAGGCGACCGCGAGGGCGAGATCAGCCCTGGCGAGCCTTGAAGCGGCGCTGCACCTTGTTGATCACATAGACCCGGCCCTTGCGGCGGACCAGGCGGTTGGCGCGATGGCGACCGCGCAGCGATTTCAGCGAGTTACGGACCTTCATGGCAGAATCCTGAACGTTCGAAAGGCCGTGTTCGGCACTACCGTTTCGGCACGCGCGAATGTGGCAAAATGAGATTTCTCCCGCTGGCGGACTGACCGCCCGGGACGGGGCGGTTCTTAAGGCATGGCGGGAGGGGCTGTCAATGTTAACTGCCCGGTTCCGAACCGGCAAATTCGCGAAAACAACCCCATGCACAGTAGAACGGGCCGGACCGGCCTTATTTATCCCAAAGGATCCAAGGCTTTCAAGGACGCCTTGCCAAATTCGTTATATCATATAATCAATTCGGCAACCCGTCGGGAGGACACCCATGCCGAAGCTGAAGCTGCCCAATATCGACGATGTCGTCGCCATCGACATCCACACCCACGCCGAGGAGCCCTGCGGCTGCCACGCCGACGACGGCTATGACGATTTCCAGGCGCAGATGGCGGAGTACTTCAAGTCGCCGAACAAGCATCCGCCGACCGTGCCGGAGACCGCGGCCTACTACCGCTCCAAGAACATCGCCGCGGTGATCTTCCCGGTCGACGCCGAGCGCGAGACCGGCTTCCGCCGCTACAACAATTACGAGATGCTGGAGGTCGCCTCCGACCATCTCGACGTCCTCATTCCCTTCGTCTCGATCGACCCGCACAAGGGCAAGTTAGGGGTGCGCGAGGCGCGCAAGCTGATCGAGGAATACGGCGTGCGCGGCTTCAAATTCCACCCGACCATGCAGGGCTTCTACGCCAACGACCGCATGGCCTACCCGCTCTACGAAGAGATCAACAATGGCGGCGCGATCGCGCTATTCCACACCGGCCAGACCGGCGTCGGCTCGGGCATGCCCGGCGGCATGGGCATGCGGCTGAAATATTCCAACCCGATGTACATGGACGACGTCGCGGCCGATTTCCCCGACCTCAAGATCATCCTCGCCCATCCCTCCTTCCCCTGGCAGGAGGAAGCGCTGTCGGTCGCGACCCACAAGCCGAACGTCTACATCGATCTGTCGGGCTGGTCGCCAAAATATTTCCCGCCGATCCTGGTGCGCTACATCAACTCGATTCTCCAGGACAAGATGCTGTTCGGCTCGGACTGGCCGGTGATCACGCCGGACCGCTGGCTGTCGGACTTCGCCAAGATCGACATCCGCGACGAGATCCGGCCGAAGGTGCTCAAGGCAAACGCGCGGAAGATCTTGGGAATTTAGAGCGTGTCATCATAAAGCTCGCCATGTCCGCTTCGGTCCCGGCAGAGTGCTACCCCCTGCCGGGACAGCTCCCAAATTGCATGGATCAGGCTATTTTGATCTTGATCTCGCCGAGCCCGGCCACCCCGCCGGTCAGGGTTTCCCCTCGCTCAACAGGGCCGACGCCTTCCGGCGTGCCAGTCATGATGAGATCACCGGGCTTTAGCTCCATCGACCGTGACGCGATGGAGATGATGTCTCGCACCGGCCATATCAATTTTGCGATGTCCGAATCCTGCTTCAGCTTTCCGTCGACAGCGAGCCATATTCGACCCGATTGAGGGTGGCCGACTTTATCAACAGGGTGAATGGGGGCGATCGGAGCGGATCGGTCGAAACCCTTGCCCCAGTCCCAAGGGCGCCCCTGTTCGCGCGCCTGCATTTGGAGGTCGCGCCGCGTGAGGTCGATCCCGACGGCATATCCGTAAACATGATCCAGCGTGCTCTCGACAGGGATGTCGAACCCCTGCTTGCCAATTGCGACGACGAGCTCGATCTCGAAGTGGAAATTTTTCGTTTCGGGCGGATACGGCAGCGTTGCCCCATCATCGACGACTGTGTCGGCGGGCTTGAGAAAGAAGAACGGTGGCTCGCGGTCCGGATCACGTCCCATCTCCCGAGCGTGGGCCGCATAATTACGGCCCACACATATGATGCGACGCACAGGAAAGCGAGCCGTTGTTCCTGCGACTGCAACGGATGATATCGGGGGCGACGGAATCACGAATTCGTTTTTGCTCTCAAACATTGCCTCGGTCCTCCCGGAACAGGTGCAGAGCTTCCTGGATTGGCCTGTCGGAATAGGAAAACAGCACGGCGTCCGCCCCTCCCGCTTCGTGCCGAACGCGATGCCAGGAGGGGACGACAAAAATGTCGCGCTTGGTCCATTCGATGACGAAATCCTCGCCCGCCCGATTGGTGACGACACTGCGCCCGCGGCCCTCGATCGGCACGACGACTGTCGCGTCCGTCGAACGATAGGCGGAGGTCGAAAAGCCCTTGGGCAGGAGCTGAATGAAGGTCGCCATGGTCGCCATGGCATGGTTGCCCGTAATTGGATTTACGTAACGCATCTTGAGCCCGTGGCACGGGTCCCACTGACCGGAGCGCCGCATCTTCTCTAGGACTTCCCGCGTGCGGGCGTAGGGGTAATTGAAGACGGGCGAAGTCCCCCCGCCGGTCTTATGGTCAACCGGCAGCAGGTTCGCACCGTAGCGCGCCTGGCAGTCGCCCTCGGGACGTAAGATCGGCTGTTCGTCGACATCGAGATGTTCGGCGAATGATGCGTCCAGGAACTGCACGACTGGGATGTCGAGCCCGTCGAGCCAAAAGATCGGATCGGAGCTGGGATTGCCGTGATCATGCCAGGCCCACGGCGGCGTGATGATGAAGTCGCCTTCGTGCATTACCGTGCGCTCGCCGTTGACGGCGGTATAGGCTCCCTGGCCTTCCAGCACGAAGCGCAGTGCCGATTGCGTGTGGCGGTGGGCGGGTGCGACCTCGCCGGGCAGGACGAGCTGCACGCCAGCATACATGTCCGTCGTGATTTTCGATTGGCCGCGCAGGCCGGGATTTTCGAGAACGAGGACGCGACGTTCCGCTTCCTTCGCCGTGATCAGGTTGCCCGCTTCGAGCATGTATTCGCGGATATCGTTGAAGCGCCAGCTCGCCGGCGCGCATGCGCTCTTCGGCTCCGGCGTCACCAACTCCGCCAGAGAAAGCCAGAGGGCGGTCAGATTCTTCTTGTCGATCTTGTCGTAAAACGCCCGGCGTTCCGGCGTATCGGCCGTAGGCGCCATGATCGCATCCAGTTGCATAACGTACCTCCGTCTCCATAGAACAATTTCGAAGCGTGGCAGCCGACGAGATCGAACCCGTTGCAGCTACAGCGACACCTCTCATGCAGGTCTTCGCTTGGATGGCCGGACCAGCCCCTGCTTCCATCTCGGGACAAGACTGCACCGTGGCTTGCCGACACGCGCGATCGATTGCTCGTCGCCCATGACCGAGTCCGACTTAGGAGCAATCATGCAGCGCTCCTCTTGTCGCCGGTATCGCTCGCATCCTCCGATACGGGCGCCTCTTCCATCACACGCTCCAGCGCAGTCTTGATCAGCAAGGCGGTGTAGCGCGAGAAGGACCGGCACATCGTGATCGTCCCCCCAACGACGTAGAAATTCTCCTGGCGTGTGGCGCAGAACATGTTGCGTAGCTCGCCGTCCGCGCCAATGCCCCAGATCGGACCGACACGCTCCGCCACATCGTCACCGAGCATCACGCGAACAGCCTCCTGCAGAGGCTTCCAGCCCGTCGCGAGAACAAGCAAGTCCACGTCCATGCGCGAGCCGTCGGAGAACACGGCTTCCCCGCCTTCGAGGCGATCGAGTTGAACACCCGACTTCAATTTGATCCGGCCATCGGCGATGAGGTCGGACGCGCCGACGTTGAGGTAATAGCCGCTGAGACGTCGCAGCAGCTTCAGGAAAAAGCCGGTATCGTCTTCGCCATTGTCGAGCGCGAAGCCGACTTTCCGAAGGCGGTCGTGCAGATCACGGTCCTCGTACGCCATTTGCCGGCTCAAGGGTCCGTGGAGGCGACGGACGAGGTCGTAAGGGACCGACGCGGTGATGATGTCGATGTCCTCAATCGGCCGGACGCCCTCGTTGCTGCGAAAGAGCTGGGTTGCCTTCGCCGCGCTCGGCACGATGCTCACGACCGTCGTCGACGAGCGCTGCAGCATCGTGACATCGGCGCCGCGCATGTAGAGGTCCTGCGCGATGTCGTGGGCGCTCGTGCCGGCGCCGATGACGAGCGCCGACTTGCCCTCTGTCGGCACGTCGTCCGTCCGCCCGCTCGAATGAATGACGGTGCCTTTGAAACCGTCGAGACCCTCGATGTGCGGGATGTTGGGAAGACCACTGACACCGATCGCCAAGACGAGGTGGCTCGGCCGCATGACACGCTCACCGCCATCGGATGTCCTGAGCCGGGCGGTCCACTGTCGATTGGCGTCGTCATAGGTCGCGCCGAGAAAATCCGTGCGCGTCCAGATATTGAGCTCCATCGCGTCGGCGTAGAATTCCATCCAGTTGGCGAGTTTGTCCTTCGGCAGGTAGACGGGCCAACTGTCGGGATATGACAGGTATGGAAAGTGATTGCTTGCGATCTCGTTGTGGAGCGTGAGTGAGTGGTATCGCTTCCGCCAAACGTCCCCAACCCTTTCGTCGCGATCCACCACCAGTGCGTCGACATCAAGGTGCCTCAACCGTGCAGCCAGCATGAGTCCCGCTTGACCCGCGCCGACGATGAGGACCTGAGGATCCCGATCGCGATAGGCGAGGGCCGTACGCCGACGGTCCAGCCAATTGTCGCTCCCTTCCTCCACAGGCCTCATGAAGGTTTCGTCGCGGTTCTTGCGCCCGCGCTCCGGGAAGTCCTTCAGGGCGACCATTGCGGTGAGAACCGTCACGGCCCGGAAGCTGTCCGGGCCCGCCTCGCGGACCGGAACGAGCCGCAGGTATCCGCGAGCGGCGGCAAGGTCGGTCTCGCACGTGAAGAAGCCCTCGACTGTCGGACCGAACTCGCCGAGGACGCCCGCAATGGCGCGGCCCTGAAGGCGCAAATTGCAAGGCCGCATCGTGCAGTCGACAGCCGTGAGGCCGCCATGCACTTCGGAGAGACCGTGGAACGTCTTGAGTTCCCAAGTGAGCGCGAGAAGATCGCGCCAGTATCCGTCGGGATGGAACAGACATTCAATCGTGGTCTCATCCTTGCCAGCCAGCAGGCTTTCAAAATCGGCGAGCCACTTCGTGACTGCCCGATCCCGATCTTCCTCAGTTATCTCCAAGCTGCTCATCGGCAATTCCCTCGTTGTGACTCGCGCAGCGTGAGGGACTATCCGACCCGCAGCGTCCCGTCTGATTCCCTTAAGTCCCGTCACGCAGCGGCCGACGCTCCGCCACAGCGGGCGCGCAAGCTCAGCACGCGTGCCGGCGTCCAACGCGCTGCCGCGATCACAGGGTG
>NZ_JALBHA010000167.1:0-11738 GCF_023006445.1 Bradyrhizobium sp. SHOUNA76 | reverse complement strand
GGCGGGCTTGGCGGGTGCCGCAGCGGGCTTCGCTGCGCCGACACCATCGGTGATCTGGCCGAGCAGCGCACCCACGGCAACGGTCGCGCCATCGGCGGCGATGATCTCGCTCAGCGTGCCGGCGGAGGGCGCCGGGACTTCGATGGTGACCTTGTCGGTCTCGAGCTCCACCAAGGGCTCGTCGACGGCGACGGGATCGCCGGCCTTCTTGAACCAGCGGCCGATGGTGGCCTCGGTGACGGATTCGCCGAGCGTCGGCACACGAATTTCAGTCATGGTCTTTGTCCTTAGGGATCGCCAATGCGGTCATAAGTGCGGATGCCATCGCCTGCGAAAAGCAAGCCATCCAGCAAACCGGACGCTCGTACACTGCACGGACGTCACGGCGTACTGGATGCCCCGCTCCAGTGCGCTGGTTGCGCACGAGGCGGGGCATGACGCAGTTCAAAAAGTTCAGCTCAGTGCTTCGTCCAGGAACGCCTTCAACTGCGCCTGATGCTTGGACATCAGACCCGTGGCGGTCGCAGCGGAAGCGGCGCGGCCGACATAACGCGGACGCCGGCTCGCGCCGTTCACCTGGTTCAGCACCCATTCCAGATAGGGCTCGATGAAGTGCCAGGCGCCCATGTTGCGCGGCTCTTCCTGGCACCACACCACTTCGGCCTTCTTGAAGCGCGACAGCTCGGCCACCAGCGCCTTCAGCGGCACCGGATAGAGCTGCTCGACGCGCATCAGGTAGATGTCGTCGATACCGCGCTTCTCGCGCTCCTCGTAGAGGTCGTAATAGACCTTGCCGGAGCACAGCACGATGCGGCGGATCTTCTCGTCGGGAACGAGCTTGGTCGCCTCGCTCGGCTGCATCTGGGCGTCATCATAAAGGATGCGGTGGAAGGTCGTTCCCTTCGCGAGCTCCTCGAGACGCGACACCGCCCGCTTGTGACGCAGCAGCGACTTCGGCGTCATCAGGATCAGCGGCTTGCGGATCTCGCGATGGAGCTGGCGCCGCAGCACGTGGAAGTAGTTCGCCGGCGTGGTCGGGTAGACCACCTGCATGTTGTCTTCGGCGCACATCTGCAGATAACGCTCGAGGCGCGCCGAGGAATGCTCCGGCCCCTGGCCTTCATAGCCATGCGGCAGCAGGCAGACCAAGCCGGACATGCGCAGCCATTTGCGCTCGCCCGAGGAGATGAACTGGTCGAACACGACCTGCGCACCGTTGGCGAAGTCGCCGAACTGGGCTTCCCAGAGGGTCAGCGTGTTCGGCTCCGCGAGCGAGTAGCCGTATTCGAAGCCGAGCACGGCTTCTTCCGACAGCAGCGAGTTGATGACCTCGTAATGGCCCTGCTCGTGGCCGAGATGGTTGAACGGCGTGTAGCGACTCTCGTCTTCCTGGTCGATCAGGACGGAATGACGCTGCGAGAAGGTGCCGCGCTCGGAATCCTGGCCCGACAGGCGGACATGGTGGTTCTCGTTGAGCAGCGTGCAGAACGCCAATGCCTCGCCGGTCGCCCAGTCGATGCCGGCGCCGGTGTCGATCGCCTTGGAGCGGTTCTCCAGGAAGCGCTGGATGGTGCGGTGGGCGCGGAAACCGTCCGGCACCCTGGTGATCTTGCGGCCGATATCCTTCAGCTCGGCGATGTCGACGCCGGTCACGCCGCGGCGCGCATCCTCTTCCTGGTCGGCAATCTTGAAGCCGGCCCACTTGCCGTCGAGCCAGTCGGCCTTGTTGGGCTTGTAGCCGGAGCCTGCCTCGAGCTCGGCATCGAGCCGCGCACGCCAGTCGGCCTTGGCCTTGTCGACCTCGCCCTCGGTCAGCACGCCTTCGCTGATCAGGCGGCGGGCGTAGAGCTCGAGCGTGGAGGGATGGGCCGCGATCTTCTTGTACATCACCGGCTGGGTGAAAGCCGGCTCGTCGCCTTCGTTATGGCCATGCCTGCGGTAGCAGAACATGTCGATGACGACCGGCTTGTGGAACTTCTGCCGGAACTCGATCGCGACCTTGGCCGCAAACACGACGGCTTCCGGATCGTCGCCGTTGACGTGGAAGATCGGCGCGTCGATCATCTTCGCCACGTCGGACGGATAGGGCGAGGAGCGCGAGTAGCGCGGATAGGTGGTGAAGCCGATCTGGTTGTTGACGATGAAGTGCACGGAGCCGCCGGTGCGGTAGCCCTTCAGGTCGGACAGACCGAAGCATTCAGCCACCACGCCCTGGCCGGCGAACGCGGCATCGCCGTGCATCAGCAGCGGCAGCACCGAGATGCGCATGTCCGGCGGATCGCCGTGCTGGTCCTGCTTGGCGCGGACCTTGCCGAGCACGACGGGATCGACGATCTCGAGATGCGAGGGGTTGGCGGTCAGCGACAGATGGATGCGGTTGCCGTCGAACTCGCGGTCCGAGGACGCACCGAGGTGGTACTTGACGTCGCCGGAGCCTTCGACCGCATCGGGGTTGGCCGAGCCGCCCTTGAACTCGTGGAATAGCGCGCGATGCGCCTTGCCCATCACCTGGGTCAGCACGTTGAGGCGGCCGCGATGCGGCATGCCCAGCACGATCTCCTTCACGCCGAGATTGCCACCGCGCTTGATGATCTGCTCGAGCGCGGGGATCAGCGATTCACCGCCGTCGAGGCCGAAGCGCTTGGTGCCGGTGAACTTGGTGTCGCAGAACTTCTCGAAGCCCTCGGCCTCGATCAGCTTCATCAGGATGGCGCGGCGGCCTTCGCGGGTGAACGAGATTTCCTTGTCCGGACCCTCGATGCGCTCCTGGATCCAGGCCTTCTGCGCGGCGTTGCTGATGTGCATGAACTCGACGCCGAGCGTCTGGCAGTAGGTGCGCTCGCAGATCGCGGTGATCTCGCGCAAGCTGCCGTATTCGAGACCGAGCACGTGATCGAGGAAGATCTTGCGATCGAAATCGGCTTCGCTGAAGCCGTAGGTGCGCGGGTCGAGCTCTTCGCGGTTGCGCGGGGCCTCGATGCCGAGCGGATCGAGCTTGGCGTGGAAGTGGCCGCGCATGCGGTAGGCGCGGATCAGCATCAGGGCGCGGACGGAGTCGCGCGTCGCCTGGAGCAGGTCGGCCGAGGAGAGACCGGCGCCCTTGTCGCCTCCCTTGGCCTGCGCCTTGGCCGCGATCTTGGCACCGACCGCCTTCTCGACCTCGGCCCAATTGCCGTCGAGGGCGGAGGTCAGGTCATCCTGCGGGGGCAGCGGCCAATTGGCGCGCTCCCAGGACGGGCCCTCGGCGTTTTTCCGGACGTCCGCAGGCTGGTCGTTCAGGCTCTTGAAGAACTCCTGCCACTCGGCGTCGACCGAGGACGGGTCCTTCTCGTAGCGGGAGTAGATTTCGTCGATGTAGGTGGCGTTGGTGCCCTGCAAAAAAGAGGACAAGGCAAAGGCTGCGTTCGCGTCCTGGCGAGACATACTGGAGTTCCTGGCGATTTCGGTTCGCGCATAATAAACGGCGCTGGCACCGAGCTCCCCGGCAGAGGCTCGGCGCGACAGGCACCCTTTACCCTATTTGCTGCGAAACTTCGCCCGGAAAAGTACGAAGAAGTGAATTAGCCCTTCAACTTTTCGGCAAGCGTATGGCCGAGGCGGGCGGGAGACGGGGACACTGTAATCCCTGCCGATTTCATCGCGTCGGTCTTGGAACCGGCGTCACCCTTGCCGCCCGAGATGATCGCGCCGGCATGGCCCATGCGGCGGCCGGGAGGTGCGGTCACGCCGGCGATGAAGCCGACCATCGGTTTCTTGCGGCCGCGCTTGGCCTCGTCCTTGAGGAACTGGGCAGCGTCCTCCTCGGCGGAACCGCCGATCTCGCCGATCATGATGATCGATTCGGTCTTGGGGTCGCCGAGCAGCATTTCGAGCACGTCGATGAACTCGGTTCCCTTGACCGGGTCGCCGCCGATGCCGACCGCGGTGGTCTGGCCGAGGCCTTCCTGGGAGGTCTGGAACACGGCTTCGTAAGTGAGCGTGCCGGAGCGGGAGACGATGCCGACTGAGCCGGTCTTGAAGATGTTGGCCGGCATGATGCCGATCTTGCACTCGCCGGCGGTCATGACGCCCGGGCAGTTCGGCCCGATCAGGCGCGACTTGGAACCGGCCAGCGAACGCTTCACCCGCACCATGTCGATCACGGGAATGCCCTCGGTGATGCAGACGATCAGCGGGATCTCGGCGTCGATGGCTTCGCAGATCGCGTCAGCCGCGCCCGGCGGCGGCACATAGATCACCGATGCATCGGCGCCGGTCTTCTCACGCGCCTCGCGCACGGTGTCGAACACCGGCAGGCCCAGATGCGTCGCGCCGCCTTTGCCCGGCGAGGTGCCGCCGACCATCTTGGTGCCGTAGGCAATCGCGGCCTCCGAGTGGAAGGTGCCGTTCTTGCCGGTGAAGCCCTGGCAGATGACCTTGGTGTTCTTGTCGATCAGGATGGACATGAGGTCTGCTTTCGCGAACTAACGAGTGAGAGGTCAGTGGATGCGGCGGTAGACGCCGGTGAGCACGTCGGCCCAGCCTTCCGCGTCCGGCGAGAACTGGATCTTCAACGAATAGGAATTGTCGTCGATGATCTCGTAGACATGGCGCGCATTGCCGCGGAGCGAGCCGCGCACCAGCGTCAGGGTCTTGCCGACCCAGCCGCCGGAGGCGGGCGAGGGCGGCGTGTAGCCGAGCGAGTCGTACCAGAACAATTTGTAGGTCCGGTCGTCGCGGTCGAAAGTAAAGATGCCGTGGGTGGCAAAGACCTGCTTGCCGTCGCGCATCTGGACACCGTCCTGGATCAGGTAGAACCCATTGAGATCCATGCGCGCGACTGTGCGCGATGTCGCCGGCCCGCCCGCCGTCCAGCGCGACGGGAAGACCACCTCTTCGCCATCCCATTCGCCGGCGAACGCTGCGAGACGCGCGTGCTCGGGAAGCGGAGATGATGCGGCGAGATGGTCCTGGGCCATGGCCTTAGCCTCCCTTGACGGCCTTCACGATCTTCTGCGCGGCGTCGTCGAGATTGTCGGCCGGCACCACGTTCAGTCCGGATTCACGGATGATCTTCTTGCCGAGCTCGACATTGGTGCCTTCGAGGCGGACCACCAGCGGCACGCTGAGGCCGACTTCGCGAACCGCGGCCGTGACGCCCTCGGCGATCACGTCGCACTTCATGATGCCGCCGAAGATGTTGACCAGGATGCCCTTCACGTTGGGATCCGCGGTGATGATCTTGAAGGCGGCCGCGACCTTCTCCTTGCTGGCGCTGCCGCCGACGTCGAGGAAGTTCGCCGGCGCCATGCCGTAGAGCTTGATGATGTCCATCGTCGCCATGGCGAGACCGGCGCCGTTGACCATGCAGCCGATGTTGCCGTCGAGCGTGACGTAGTTGAGGTCGTATTTCGACGCCTCGATCTCCTTGGCATCTTCCTCGGTCTCGTCGCGCAGCGCGAGCACCTCGGGATGGCGGAACAGCGCGTTGTCGTCGAACGACACCTTGGCGTCGAGCACGCGGAGCTGGCCCTGCTTGGTCACGACCAGCGGGTTGATCTCCAGCATCGACATGTCCTTGGCGACGAACGCCGTGAACAGCTGGGCGGTGAGCTTCTCGGCCTGCTTGGCGAGATCACCGGAGAGCTTGAGCGCATTGGCAACCGTGCGGCCGTGATGGCCCATGATGCCGGTGGCGGGATCGACCGAGAAAGTGACAATCTTCTCGGGCGTGTTGTGCGCGACGTCCTCGATGTTGACGCCGCCTTCGGTCGAGACGACGAAGGAGACGCGCGAGGTCTCGCGGTCGACCAGGAGCGAGAGATAGAATTCCTTGTCGATGTCGGAGCCGTCCTCGATGTAGAGGCGGTTGACCTGCTTGCCGGCCGGGCCGGTCTGGATCGTCACCAGCGTGGCGCCGAGCATCTGCTTGGCGAATTCGGAGACCTCCGCGGCCGACTTGGCGATGCGGACGCCGCCCTTGTCGCCGGCCGAGGCTTCCTTGAACTTGCCCTTGCCGCGGCCGCCGGCGTGGATCTGGCTCTTTACCACCCAGACCGGACCGGGCAGCGCCTTGGCGGCGGCTTCCGCGTCCGCGGGCTTCAGGACGGGCACGCCCTTGGAGATCGCTACGCCGAACTCGCTGAGCAGCGCTTTGGCCTGATATTCATGGATATTCATATGGTCGCTCCCTGAACCCGCGGGCGGTGACCTCTGGGGCCCACCTCAGTCTTGTGGCTGGCATACCATATACCACAGGAACTGCAACCTGGATTCTTTGACATCGATCTCTGGACTGCCGAACCCGGAACCCGCCAAGCCTTCAACACGTGATGCAGCCAGGCCCCGGAAATGAAACCGCCGAAGACCGGGTTTCGGTCTTCGGCGGGGATTGTTGCGCCTTAGCGGCCGAGAAGATCGGGGGCGATCTTCTTGCAGGCGTCGACCAGGCCCTGCACCGCGCCGACCGACTTGTCGAAAGCCTCGCGGTCCTTGCCGGCGAGCTCGATCTCGACGACGCGCTCGACGCCCTTGGAGCCGATCACGACGGGCACGCCGACATACATGTCCTTCACGCCGTATTCGCCGTTCAGGTACGCGGCCGAGGGCAGCACGCGCTTCTTATCACGCAGATAGCTCTCGGCCATCGCGATCGCGGAAGCGGCCGGCGCGTAGAAGGCCGAGCCGGTCTTGAGCAGGTTGACGATCTCGGCACCGCCGTTGCGGGTGCGGTCGACGATCTCGTCGAGACGCGCCTGCGAGGTCCAGCCCATCTTGACGAGGTCGGGCAGCGGGATGCCGGCGACGGTGGAGTACTTCACCAGCGGGACCATGGTGTCGCCATGGCCGCCGAGCACGAAGGCGGTGACGTCTTCGACCGAGACGTTGAACTCATCGGCGAGGAAGTAGCGGAAGCGCGCCGAATCCAGCACGCCGGCCATGCCGACGACCTTCTTGTGCGGCAGGCCGGAAGCCTTCTGCAGAGCCCAGACCATCGCGTCGAGCGGATTGGTGATGCAGATGACGAAGGCGTCGGGCGCGTACTTCTTGATGCCGGCACCGACCTGCTCCATGACCTTGAGGTTGATGGAGAGGAGGTCGTCGCGGCTCATACCGGGCTTGCGCGGCACGCCGGCGGTGACGATGCAGACCTTGGCATTGTCGAGCGCCTCGTAGGAATTGGCGCCGGTGTAATGCGCGTCAAAACCGTCGACCGGCGAGGACTGCGCGATGTCGAGCGCCTTGCCCTGCGGCACGCCCTCGGCGATGTCGAACATCACGACATCGCCCAGTTCTTTCAGGCCGATGAGGTGAGCCAGCGTTCCACCGATCTGACCGGAGCCAATCAAAGCAATCTTGTCGCGCGCCATGTGAGCCTGTCCTTTAGACACGTAAGGAGGGGAAAACTGAGAGGGTGGTTATCCCTTTCGCTTCCCCCGTTCAAGTCGCCGGATGCCCATTTGTCAGGCTTGCCGCGAGAGCAGCCATACCGGGTCCGTCATTCCGGGAAGCGCCGACAGGCGCAGGCCCGGAATCCATCGGGCAGCAGAAAATTGTGGCGCGATGGATTCCGGGCTCGCGACTTCGTCGCGCCCGGGAAAATGACAGCGCTGACAAATAGGACTTAAGTCTCCACCAGACCTTTGGTGGAGCCGCTTGCGGTGGAATCCTTGCGGCCGTGAGCCAGCGCCAGATAGGATTCCGAGCTCATCTCGATCAGGCGCGACGCCGTCCGCTTGAACTCGTTGGCCTCGTTGCCCTCGTCGGCGAGGTAGAGCGAAATCGGGTTGGCATCGGCCGAGGCCATCAGCTTCACGGCATTGTCATAGAGCGTATCGATCAGCGTGATGAAGCGCTTGGCGGCATTGCGCTGGGAGAGATCCATCACTGGAATATGGTCGACCAGGATGGTGTGATAGTCGTGCGCCAGCCTGAGGTAATCGGATGCGCCGAGCGGCTTCTCGCAGAGGTCGGCGAACGAAAACCGCGCCACGCCGTGAGCCGAGCACGGTACGTGCAGGATGCGGCCCTTGATCGAAATATCGCGCGACCTGCATTTGGCGCCGCCCGACATCCGCGACCAGGCGCGGTCGAGCGCGGCATCCGCATCGCTATTCGCCGGCGTCAGCCACATCGGCACGCCCTGGAGCTTCTCAAGCCGGAAGTCGGTGCGTGCATCGAGCCGCGCGACGTCCATGCGGTCGGTGATGTTCTTGATGAAGGGCAGGAACAGCGACCGGTTGAGGCCGCCTTTGTAGAGATCGTCGGGGGCGACGTTGGAGGTCGCGACCACGACGGTGCCGAGCTCGAACAGTTTTGCGAACAGGCGTCCCAGGATCATCGCATCCGCGATATCGGTGACGTGGAATTCGTCGAAGCAGAGCAGCCAGCTCTCCTCGAAGATCGCATTCGCGGTCAGCGCGATGACGTCGCCGTCGGCGATCTCGCCGCGCGCGATGCCCTGGCGATAATCGTAGATGCGCTCATGCACGTCGGCCATGAATTCGTGGAAATGCGCGCGCCGCTTGTGCTCGACGGATGAGTGCTGGAAGAACAAATCCATCAGCATCGTCTTGCCGCGACCGACCTCGCCGTGGATGTAGAGGCCGCGCGGCGCCTCATCCTTGTCGCTGCTGAACAGGCGGCTGAGCAGACCCTGCTTGCGCAGCGGCCTGTAAGTAGCGAGGCGCTGGTCGAGCGCCGCATAGGCCTCGGCGACCTCGGCCTGCGCGGCATCCGGCTCGATCGCGCCGGAGGCGATCTGGGCCTGATAGGCATCGCTGAATGGGGAACTGGGGGTCGAGAGCATGGCCCTTTACCGCCAGAGACCGGCGGAAATTGCAACCATGTATTGGCGCAACGGGTTATGCGCCGATTCCTAGGATTCGGTGATCAGTTGAAACGCCCAAACCCGTCCCCGGGCCTCCTTACGCCCCTCTCATCTTGCCTTCTGTCGAGGTAGAATATACCTATTGAGGAACCCAGGAACCTCGACATGGCGCTGAGCATCAAGGACCCCGAAACGGAGCAATTGGCGCGGAGTCTCGCGCAATTGACCGGCGAGAACATCACGACCGCAACCAAGCGCGCCATTGAGGAGCGATTGCGCCGGCTCAACGCTCAAACACGCAAGGACGCGTTGCTTGAGGACATGGCCGAGATCAGGCGGCGCTGGAGCGAAATGCGCGTCGTGGACGACCGCACGCCCGAGGAAATTCTCGGATATGACGAGAATGGATTGCCTCGCTGATGGTGATCGATACATCGGCGATCGTGGCGATCGCACTCAATGAAGCCGAGGCGCCGGATATTGAGCAACTGATCGTCGACGATCCGATCCGCCTGATCTCTGCGGCGACGGTGCTTGAAGCAACGATGGTGATCGAGACGCGGCTGGGTGATGCCGGCGGGCGTGAGTTCGATCTTTGGCTCGTCAAGATCGGCGCCGAGATCATTGCGGTTGATGCCGTGCAAGCCGATGCAGCACGGCGCGCCTGGCGGCGCTACGGGAAGGGGCGACACGCCGCGTCGCTCAACTACGGTGATTGCTTTTCTTATGCGCTGGCCATGTCCCGCGGCGAACCTCTGTTGTTCAAAGGCGAGGACTTCGCGAAGACGGATGTCAGCCGATCAGGCGCGACGCCGCTCCGTTAACGCGGCAGGGTGCAGCGCTACTCACACAGCTCGTACGCATCCTCGACCACATACGGGCCGCCACCCGTCGATGCGCGTGAGGAGAACAGCACGAAGCGCTCCGCCATGAACGCCTTGCTCGGGAAGTAGCCGCGCAGCGAGAGATAGTCGGCGACGTCGCGGTCGGTGGCGTCGTGCAACCGGGCCAGCGTGACGTGCGGAATGAACTTGCGCCCCTCCGGGTTGAGGCCGATCCGCTGCATCATGCGCTCGAGCTCGGCCTGCAATTCCATCAGCGGCTTGCTAGGCGCGATGGTTGCGACCACCGCGCGCGGCTTGCGTCCGCCGAAACTCTGCAAACCCTGCACTTTCACCTCGAACGGCTTGCGGTCGACGCGAAACAGCATCGAGGCGATCTCGTTGGCGGAGACGCCGTCTATATCGCCGATGAAGCGCAAGGTGACGTGATAATTTTCGGGATCGATCCACCGGGCGCCGGGAAGGCCACCCCTCAAGTTGGAAAGCGACTGGCCGATCTCGGCCGGAATTTCCAGACCCGTAAACAAACGCGGCATCGTTTCGCACTCCCGATGCTTGGGTACAATCCCTGAGCAGGATCATATCCAAATTAGAGCCGGCGACGAATCACCGGTACCCCGATTCCTATCTCAGTTGTGTGACTCTGCGAAGCTTGGCCCGCGTTACCCCGGTAAAACCCTGGGTATGAAGGTTGGCGCTGCCTGCATTTCAACTTCGTTGCCCAGCGATCGTGCCAATGAATGCCTCCACCGTGGGCATGATGTTGCCAACGATGATGTCGACGCCGGCCGCGGTCGGATGAATGCCGTCGGCCTGGTTGAGCTTGGCGTCGGCGGCGACGGCATCGAGGAAGAACGGATAGAGCGGCACGTCGAATTTCTTCGCAAGATCCGGATAAATCGAATTGAAGCGCGCGGCATAATCGGCGCCGTAATTTGGTGGCGCCAGCATGCCGCACAGCATAACCGGAATCTTGCGCGCCTTGAGCCGCTGGATGATGTCGGTGAGCGCGGCGCGCGTCAAATCGGGATCGATGCCGCGCAGCGCATCGTTGGCGCCGAGCTCGACGATGACGCCCTCGGTTCCTTCCGGCACCGACCAGTCGAGCCGGTCGCGGCCGCCGGAGGCGGTGTCGCCGGACACCCCGGCATTGGTCATGTCGACCGCTATGCCTTTGGCCTGCAAGGCTTTTTGAAGTTTTTGAGGGAACGCCTCCTGGGCCGGGAGGCCGAGACCGGCACTTAAGGAATCGCCGAGAACCACCAACTTGATCGGCTTGGCGGCCGGCTGTGCCTGTGCCGACGCGTTTGTCGCAATCGTCATCAAAGCGAGCATCAACACGGCTATGTGCATGAACAATCCGTAACGCCTCTCGACCGCGCTATCGGAGTTGCCATATGACCGGACCATGGACACTCGCATCGAAACCTCTTCGCTCGCCGCTGCCGCGGACACCATCGCCATCTCCAACGTCAATCTCTCATTGGGTACGGGCGCGGCACGCGTTCACATCCTCAAGGATATCAGCCTGCGGGTCGCCTCGGGCGAGACGATCGGCCTGATCGGCCCGTCAGGCTCGGGCAAATCCACGCTGCTCATGGTGATGGCGGGGCTGGAGCGTCCTGATAGCGGAGAGGTGGTGGTCTCAAGCACGCCTTTCAATGCCCTCGACGAGGACGCGCTGGCCCGCTTCCGCGGCCGCCAGGTCGGCATCGTCTTCCAGTCCTTCCATCTGATCCCGACCATGACGGCGCTGGAGAACGTCGCCGTGCCGCTCGAACTCGCCGGCAATCCGGACGCCGCAAGGCGCGCGGCGCAGGAGCTGCAATCGGTCGGACTTGGCGATCGTCTGCACCACTATCCGACGCAGCTCTCCGGCGGCGAGCAGCAGCGCGTGGCGCTGGCCCGTGCGCTCGCGCCCGATCCCGCCATCCTCGTTGCCGACGAGCCGACCGGCAATCTGGATGAGGCGACAGGGAAGCAGATCGTCGATCTCCTGTTCAGCAAGCATGCCGAGCGGGGCATGACGCTGGTGCTGGTCACGCACGATTCCTCGCTCGCGCAACGCTGCGATCGCGTGATCCGCC
>NZ_JALBHA010000166.1:0-11801 GCF_023006445.1 Bradyrhizobium sp. SHOUNA76 | reverse complement strand
CTGGCCAAGGATGCCGGCATCGACGTGTAGATGGTGACAGGCACCGGTCCGCACGGCCGCGTGGTCGCGCGCGACGTCGAGCAGGCCAAGTCGGGCAAGGGCCTCAAGGCTCCCGCTGCGGCGCCGTCAGGTGCGCCTTCGATCGCACCGACCATGTCGGACAAGCAGATCCTGTCGCTGTTCGAGCCGGGCTCCTACGACATCGTCCCGCATGACGGCATGCGCCGCACCATCGCGCAGCGTCTGACCGCGTCGATCCAGAACGTCCCGCACTTCTACCTCACCATCGACTGCGACATAGGCAAGCTGCTCGCGGCCCGCGAGGAGATCAATGCGGCTGCTCCCAAGGACAAGGAGAAGAAGCCGCTCTACAAGATCTCGGTCAACGACTTCGTCATCAAGGCGATGGCGGTGGCGCTGCAGAGGATTCCGAACTGCAACGTCAGCTGGACCGAGAGCGGCATGGTCAAGCATCACCATTCCGACGTCGGCGTCGCCGTGGCGATGCCCGGCGGCCTGATCACGCCGATCATCCGCAAGGCCGAGACCAAGACGCTCTCCACCATCTCCAACGAGATGAAGGATTTTGCCGCGCGCGCCCGTTCCCGCAAATTGAAGCCCGAAGAGTACCAGGGCGGCACGACGGCTGTCTCCAACCTCGGCATGTTCGGCATCAGCCACTTCACCGCCGTGATCAACCCGCCGCATGCGACCATCCTCGCGGTCGGCACCAGCGAGGAGCGGCCTGTGGTGCGCGGCGGCAAGATCGAGATCGCGAACATGATGAGCGTGACCTTGTCCTGCGATCACCGCGCCATCGACGGCGCGCTCGGCGCCGAGCTGATCGGCGCCTTCAAGCAGCTGATCGAAAACCCCGTCATGATGATGGTCTGAGGCGGCGGCAGAGGGGGCAACCTTGCATGTCCATACCCGCTGGCCATGGATATCGTTGCTGCTCGGCGCCGTCGTCGCGCTCAACCCGATTGGGTTCGATTTTCTTCATTCTGCGTTCTTTGCCGGCGAGCAACTGGCACGGAACATCGCTCAGCCCATCGTGCTCACCGCGCTGGCCGTCATAGTCCTGGCGGTGGTGCTCGAGTGGCTGGTGAGGTCTTTTCTGGTCAAGCGCCGCGCTCGCGGCGCCTCTTGAGTTGAACGGGAGCCGCCATGGCCGATACATCCTTCGACGTCATCATCATTGGCTCCGGTCCCGGCGGCTATGTCACCGCGATCCGCGCCGCCCAGCTCGGCTTCAAGGTCGCGATCGTCGAAAAATCCTATCTCGGCGGCATCTGCCTGAATTGGGGCTGCATCCCGACCAAGGCGCTACTGCGCTCGGCCGAGATCTACCATTACATGCAGCACGCCAAGGATTACGGCCTGTCGGCGGAGAAGGTCTCGTTCGACCCGAAGGCGGTGGTGCAGCGTTCGCGCGGGGTCTCCAAGCGCCTCAACGACGGCGTCGGCTTCCTGATGAAGAAGAACAAGGTCAGCGTGATCTGGGGCGCGGCCTCGATCGACGCGCCCGGCAAGGTCACCGTGAAGAAGTCCGACGTCGAAGCGCCGAAGGGCACGCTGGGCGAGGGGACTTACCAGGCCAAGCACATCATTGTCGCGACCGGCGCACGGCCGCGCGTGCTGCCGGGGCTCGAGCCTGACAAGAAGCTTGTCTGGACCTATTTCGAGGCGATGGTGCCGGAGCGGATGCCGAAGTCGCTGCTTGTGGTCGGCTCCGGCGCGATCGGCATCGAGTTCGCCTCCTTCTTCCACACTATGGGCTCTGACGTCACCGTGGTCGAGGTGCTGCCGCAGATCCTGCCCGTCGAGGACGCCGAGATCGCGGGCCTTGCGCGCAAGCGCCTGGAGAAGCTGGGCATCAAGATCATGTCCTCGACCAAGGTCACGAAGCTGGAGAAGAAGGCCGACAGCGTCATTGCCACCATCGACGACGGCAAGGGCAAGCCGGTCACCACCGAGTTCGAGCGCGTGATCTCGGCGGTCGGCGTCGTCGGCAACATCGAGAATCTCGGCCTCGAAAAGCTCGGGGTCAAAACCGACCGCGGCTGCATCGTGATCGATGGCTACGGCAAGACCAACGTTCCCGGCATCTACGCCATCGGCGACGTCGCCGGTCCTCCGATGCTCGCCCACAAGGCCGAGCATGAAGGCGTGATCTGCGTCGAGGCGATCAAGGGCCTGCATCCGCACCCCATGGACAAGAACATGATCCCGGGCTGCACTTATTGCCATCCGCAGGTCGCCTCGGTCGGCCTCACCGAAGCCAAGGCCAAGGAGAACGGCCGCGAGATCCGCGTCGGCCGCTTCCCCTTCGTCGGCAACGGCAAGGCGATCGCGCTCGGCGAGGACCAGGGCCTGGTCAAGGTGATCTTCGACAAGAAGACCGGCCAGCTGCTCGGCGCCCACATGGTCGGTGCTGAGGTCACCGAGCTGATCCAGGGCTATGTCGTCGCCATGAATCTGGAGACCACGGAAGAAGAGCTGATGCACACGGTGTTCCCGCATCCGACGCTGTCGGAGATGATGAAGGAAGCCGTGCTGGATGCTTATGGAAGGGTGTTGAACATTTGACGGACGCGCCGGCGGGCTGCGGGACCCGTCATCCTGAGGTGCTCGCGCAGCGAGCCTCGAAGGATGGACGGCCGAGCTGCAGCAGCCGGGCCTGTCGCCCTTCGAGGCCTCCGCTTCGCTCCGGCGCCTCAGGGGGACGGGTCTGATAACGAACTACCAGAACAAGAATAGGGAAGAACCCATGCACGACAACGACAACCTCACCATCGAACGTCCGACTTTCGTCACCCATCTCGAATGCGCGATGGAGGGCGATCATTACGCGGCCGATCAGGTCCATAACCTCTCCAAGGCCGGCAAGCCGCTTCTCGTTCGCTACGACCTCGCCGGTGTGAAGAAGGCGCTGACCAAGGACGCGCTTAGCCAGCGTCCCGGCGACATGTGGCGCTACCGCGAGCTGCTGCCGGTGCGCAAATGCAAGGACATCGTCTCGCTTGGCGAAGTCACGACGCCGCTGATCCGGCTACCGAAGCTCGGCACCAAGCTCGGTGGCGGCGAGATCATCGTCAAGGACGAGGGACGGCTGCCGACCGGCTCGTTCAAGGCGCGCGGCCTGGTGATGGCGGTGTCGATGGGCAAGGCGCTCGGCATCAAGCACATGGCGATGCCGACCAATGGCAATGCCGGCGCGGCGCTTGCCGCCTACGCGACCTCCTGCGGCATCAAGACCACGATCTTCTGCCCGGCCGATACGCCCGAGGTGAACGTCAGCGAGATCGAGCTCCAGGGCGCGACCGTCTACCGCGTCAACGGCTATATCGACGATTGCGGCAAGATCGTCGGGGAGGGCAAGGCGAAAGTCGGCTGGTTCGACACCTCGACCTTGAAGGAGCCGTACCGCATCGAGGGCAAGAAGACGATGGGCCTCGAGCTCGCCGAACAGCTCGGCTGGGACGTGCCCGACGTGATCTTCTATCCGACCGGCGGCGGCACCGGCCTGATCGGCATGTGGAAGGCTTTCGACGAGCTCGAGAAGATCGGCTTCATCGGAAGCAAGCGCCCGCGCATGGTCGCGGTGCAGGCCTCCGGTTGCGCGCCGATGGTGCGGGCCTATGACGCCAGCACCGAGCACGCGACGCGCTGGGAGGACGCCCACACCATCGCGTCGGGCATCCGCGTGCCGCAGGCGATCGGCGATTTCTTGATCCTGCGCGCGGTGCGCGAGAGCAAGGGATTTGCCATCGCGGTCGACGACGACAAGATCTCGTCGGCGCTCAACGAGGTTGCACGCGAGGAGGGGCTGTTGCTGTGCCCCGAAGGCGCCGCCACCTATGCCGCCTACAAGGACAGCCTCGCCGACGGTCGCGTCTCGAAGGGTGACCGCGTCATGCTGTTCAACTGCGCCACCGGCTTGAAGTATCCGCTGCCACCGGTCACCCGCACGCTCGACCGCCACAAGCCGATCGATTATTCGCAGTTCTAGCGCGGCAATGCGCCACGAATGATCCCTCTTCCCGTACACGGGAAGAGCAAAAATAATATCGACATCGCTGGGGAGAAGACAATGACGAAGGCCGTCTGGGCTGCGCTGTTTGCTATTCTCGCTGTTTCAGGCGCCGCGCGCGCCGATGATTATCCCTCCCATCCCATCACCATCATCGTGCCTTTCTCGGCCGGCGGCCCGTCGGATGCGATGGCGCGTGTGCTCGCCGAGCGGATGCGCACCTCGCTTGGTCAGGCCGTCGTGGTCGAGAACGTCACCGGCGCGGGCGGCTCGATCGGCGTCGGCCGCGCCGTGCAATCGCCGCCGGACGGCTACACCATCTCCTTCGGCCATCTCGGCACCCACGTCGCCAATGGTGCCGTCTACAAGCTCAAATACGACCTCGTCGCCGATCTCGAGCCGGTGGTGCTGCTGCCGAGCAACCCGATGATCATCGTCAGCAAGAACGCGGTGCCGGCGACCTCGTTGAAAGAACTTCTGGAATGGCTGAAGTCGCGCACCTCACCGCCGACAGCGGGCACTGCCGGCGCGGGCTCCGGCAGCCACATCGCCGGCGTCTATTTCGAAAGCGTCTCCGGCATCAAGCTGCAATACGTGCCGTATCGCGGCACCGCGCCCGCGCTGAACGATCTCATCGCCGGTCAGATCGACATCATCGTCGACCAGACCTCCAACTCCATCGGCCAGGTCCGTGCCAGCACCATCCGCGCTTACGCCATCACCGATAGCAAGCGCCTGTCCTCGGCACCGGAGATCCCGACCGCCGAGGAGGCAGGCCTGAAGGGCTTCAACATGACGCTGTGGTCGGGCCTATGGGTGCCGAAGGGCACGCCGAAGGAGATCGTTGCCAAGCTCAATGCTGCGGCGGTGGAGGCGCTGAACGATCCTGCGGTGAAGAAGCAACTCGAAAACCAGGGGCTGGAGATGACACCGAAGGACCAGCTTACACCCGAAGCGCTCGGCACCCGGCAGAAGGCCGAGATCGCAAAATGGTGGCCGATGATCAAGGCGGCGAACATCAAGGTGGATTGAGGCGGACAGCGCGTGCGGCCGTCTCGTGGGAGGCATCGCGAGAAGCGGGATTGATTTTGGCCGTTGTCACCGTCGCGGTTGCCCGACCGTCGCAATCACTCCATGGCTTCGTCACCTGCTGCCAGCGCCTGGTCCAGGCATTGCATCAGATCCGAGGTGGCGAACGGCTTACCGAGGAAACAGATCGCCCCGGCTTTGAGTGCACGCACACGCACGCTCTCCTCCGGGAAAGCTGTGATGAAGATGAACGGCGTAGCTGAACCGTGCGCGCGCATCTGCGTCAGCAGATCGATTCCGGTCATCAACGGCATCTGGACGTCGGCGATCACGCACGAGGTGTTGTTCGAATCGGTCGACCTCAAGAACTCCTCGGCGGAGGCGAATGTGTGGACGGTGTATCCGCGCGATTCCAAGAGGTTGTTGACCGCGGCCCGCACGAAAGGGTCGTCGTCAAGTACCGAAATGACCGAAGCCGCTGACAAGACGTCCGCTCCTCGCCCCGGATTGAGCTTGCCGTCGCGACGGCCACACCTAAACACGCAAGGTGGACCTGCCAGTCATCATTGGAAACTCATACTTAGGTTTGTACGTCGGACTTGCTGGGCCGAATCCCGAGCGCCTCACTCATTCTCACCAGATCGGCCAGCGACTTCGCGCCCATTTTCCGCATGATCTGGCCGCGATAGATTTTGACGGTGATTTCCGCCAATCCGAGCTTGGCGGCCACTTGCTTGTTCATCAGGCCGGACGTCACCAATGACAATACGTCTCGCTCCCGCGAGGACAGGGTGTCGAAGCGTGATTTGACGGTCGAGACCGTCCTGTTGAGGTCGCGGCGCTCGCGGTCCCGCTCGATCGCAGCCTGGACTGCGTCCAGGATGTCCTGGTCGCGAACCGGCTTTGTCAGGAAGTCGATCGCGCCGCTTTTCATGGCCCGAACGGTCATGGGAATATCGCCATGACCGGTAATGAAGATGATCGGCGTGTGGATATTTGCCTTGGCGAGGTCGGTCTGCAGGTCGAGGCCGCTCGCGCCGGGCAGGCGGATGTCGAGCACGAGGCAACTGGGGACTTCCGGCGGCTTGGCCTGGAGCAGTTGCTGTGCCGAGCCGAATGCTTCGACCTTGAGGCCGACCGACTCGAACAGATTGGCGAGCGCACGGCGCATGGACGCGTCGTCGTCGACGATGAAGACGATTGGCTGTTCGCTTTCCTCCTGCTGCGGCGAAGGCGCACGCTCGGTCACGATGTTTCCTCTCGATGGAGGGGCAGGGTGATTTGGAAAGTTGCGCCGTGGTGCTGGTTCGGTGCGGCGGAAAGTCGTCCGCCATGGGCCTCGATGATGGAGCGGCAGATCGACAGCCCCATGCCCATGCCGGAAGCCTTCGTGGTAAAGAAGGGCATGAACAAGCGCTCTCTCGCCTGTTCACTGATGCCGACGCCGCAGTCGGAAACGCTCACCAGCACCGCGCCATCGTCGCCCGCTGCTGAACGGATCGCAAGCTCGCGCGGACGATCACGGACGCCTTCCATCGCCTCTATCCCATTCATGATCAGGTTGATCAGGACCTGTTGCAATTGGATTCGATCGCCAAAGACCCTGGGCAGTGCCGACCACAGCTCCATCCGTACCGACACGGCGTGGCTGGCCATCTCGCGTTGAACGAGCGCGACGGCCTCGCGCACGACCATGTTGGGGTCGAGCGGAACCATCTCGATGTCGGACCGCTTGGCGAGTGCCCGAACGTGACGGATCACGTCACTGGCACGCTTGCCATCCTCGATGATCCACTCCACGGAGCGGCGGGCCGCGTTGAGATCGGGCGGGTTGCGCTGGAGCCAGGCGATGCAGGCGTCGGCATTTGCGATGACGGCGGCGAGGGGCTGGTTGATTTCGTGGGCGATGGAAGCCGTCAGCTCGCCCAGTGTCGTGACCCGCGTCACATGGGCGAGCTCGGCTTGGGCCTTGCGCAGCGCGTCTTCGGCCTGATCGGCCCGGATAGCCGCAGTTACGTCGGTGCAAACGCCACGATAGCCCAGAAAAACGCCGTCGGCGTCGAAGAACGGCTTGCCGCTGGTCCGAACGTAGATCGTCTGCCGGTTGCGGTCTTTGCTGCGATACACTAGGTCGCGGAACGGAACATGGGCGTCGAGCGCTGCCCGATGTTGTCGCCATTTTTCGGGTTCTAGATCTGAGTCCGGAGCGATGTCCCAACGCGTCAGTCCGATCAGGCCGGCCGGCGCGGTGACGGTATCGGAATGTTCGGATATCTGGGTCACGCGGTGGTCTGGCCCCGTCTCCCAGAACCAGTCAGACGCGGTCTCGGCATAGTCGCGAAAACGCTGCTCGCTATCACGAAGCCTGCGCTCTGCCTGCTTGGTGGCCGTGATGTCGGTCACTGATCCGACGAACTCCACGTGACCGCTGGGATCCCGCATCGCCCGGGCGACCGCTCTCACGTGCTTGATGGAACCGCCGGGCATCACGAGCCGGTATTCGTGGTCGTAATCTCTTCCCTCTCGGGCCGCCCGCCCCGTGGTCTTCTGCACCGCGAGCCGGTCCTCCGGATGGATCCGCTGGAGCATGAACGGGATCTCTGGCGTGGTCCCCTCATCGCATTGGAAGATGCGATAGGTTTCCTTGGACCAGGTGATCTCGCCGGTTGCTGACTTCCAGCCGAAACTGCCGGTGTGGCTCAATTCCTGCGCCTGGGCGAGATAAGCCTCGCTCTGTCGCAGCGCATTCTCCGCTTCCTTGCGCTCGGTGATGTTCTCGCAGGCGACCAGCACGATCGGCCCGCCATCGGCCCGCAGCATGGTCTTGGCATTCTCGCGCACCCACAGCACGGAGCCGTCCTTGCGCACCTTCCGGATCTCCCAGGTGTGGGACTGATCGACTGTCTCAAGGCACAGCGCGACACACGCGCGGACGAAGTCGCGATCCTCCTCGAAAAAGACATCGAGCACCGATCGGCCGATCAACTCCGCGGCCGTATAGCCCAGTTGCCCGGCGCCGAACGTGTTCACGTTGATCACGGTTCCAGCCGGATCGACCATGAAATACATGACGGGGTTGTGCTCGAAGACTTGCTGCCACTGCTTGACCGCTTCCAGCAAACCGGCGTCATCGGGCCGAATGCGCGGCTTGGCGGTAACAGCTTGCCTGATCCGGCCGGCGAGGGATTGCGCGGCAGACTTCCCGAACGTGACGGCCCGGACAGGCTTCATCGCAGACGCTCCCGGCGCTCTCTGCGTGAAGACAAGTAGAGCACGTTGACGCCACAGGAGCAATTCCGGCCAAAGTCGGATGGACGTCACGACGTCGCCTTCGAATGACGGCTCGGCCCCGTCCACTGCGGCGCATCAAGCACGCCATGCCGGCATGGTTTTCACGGTGACCGTGCAATCGAAGCGTCGTGCGCCGTCTCGTTGAACGTGAGCGAGCGCGGGAGCCCCGGGCTGCTACGGACAAACCTAGGTATAGCTCCCCCATTCCTAGTCATGTCGACCATTTACCTCCGTACAATTGGGCGCTTCGTGCCGGTGAACTAACCTCATGACCAATCGGGAGCGTCGACCAGCCAATCGGCAAGCGTACGGGAACCGGGTCTGATGTTTGCGGCCGAGCGGCCTGATCGACAGGCGGCGATCAAGGACAGGCCGCTGCAATTCCCGAGACGGAGCCGCGATCGCGGCAATTCACGATCCGTATGAGGTCCAAGGGAACGAACTGGCAAACGCGCAAGCAACAGAGGGAGACAACAATGTGCGATACATCGCTACTTCCTGAGCGTCGCCTATCCGAGTCCGAACGCTGCGCTTCAAATAACGGCTGTGCGGTGTGTAGCAGCAAGTTTGGTCTGATCCGTTACTATTCGTGGCGCACTGCGCTCTGCTCCAAGAAGTGCGTCGACCGCTTCCGCACACGCCGCGAACGCGACCGCCGGTGGTTGTTCCAGGCCAAGGCCGCATGAGGCTGAATTGGAGAGCTGACATCGTTCGGTAGGTCGGATCCGGGAGCCCATTGTGTTGAACCGCTCATGCAAGCTCTTGTGCTGGTTGGTTCTCCTCGGCTCCGCGGCGACCGTCCAGGCGCAGGAGACGGGACATGGTGCCGTTCATCGCCAGCACCCACCCCAGGACAAGGGGCTGCACGAAAAATTCTATTCGAGCTGGCACATGCCCGACAATCCGAGCCTCAGCTGCTGCAACAGCGCTGACTGCTATCCAACCGACATCAAGTACATCGATGGCCAGATCCATGCACGGCGCAGGGAGGACGGCAGATACATTCTGATCCCACCGCAAAAAGTGGAGCGAAACAGGGATAATCCCGACGGCCGAAACCATCTTTGCGCTCCGCCACCCGCACTATCTCCGTTGGACAGCGTTTACTGCTTCGCTTTGGGAGGTGCCACATGAGATTCACGTTCGTGCTGGTGAACGACCGGACCCCGTTCCGGCAGACCTGGTGCTTGCAGTGCTGCGAGCCGATCGGCGGCAGCTATCTCCGTGAGATCGCCACCCGTCTGCCGTACTGCGACTATCAGTGCTACGCGCTGTTCTGCGAGGCGCTCGCGGAAGATCGCGTGAGGGCGGCTTCATGAAATTCGTGGTGGTCAATCACGAGCCTCCATCGCACGCCGCCACGTGCAGCACATGCTCGCGGTCACTCGGCTCCGGCTATGTCCGGCACGTGCGGACACAGCGCCGCTACTGTGACCACGATTGCTACCGGCGCGGCGAACTCGTGACGCTGTTCATGCAATGGTCGACGCCTGGGCGCACAGGATGGGCCCCCCACGTCGAGCTCGCCGCTGGCAACATGATCGAGATGGTGGCGGTTTTCAGTGCCGTCTCGTGCTGGAGCTGGACGATACACGCCTGGACCTTCGCAAGAGCCTTGACCGGCGCATACTTGGACGGTCGCGATCTGATCACGATGGAAGGAGGTGACACCTAGCTGCGCGACTGCACTCGCGTGGTAGCCGCAGCAACGTAACCTTGCAGGCGCCGCGTCCAGCCTCGGCGGCGCCGACTAGGGAGCGGGTGCTGCGGCCGCCACGGGTGCCGTTGCGCCGACCCCTTGCGTCACCACGCGCTGATCGCTTTTCCCCGCGATCATGCCGCTATCCTCGAACCTTGCGCGATAGACGAGGACATTCTCGATCACCCGCTGGACATAGTTGCGCGTCTCCGACAGCGGGATGCGCTCGACCCAGTCGACCGGATCGACCTTGGGATCCCTGGGATCGCCGCGCGCCTGCACCCATTCGCGCACCCGGCCGCGGCCGGCATTGTAGCCGGCGAAGGTCATGATCTGGTTGCCGCGATATTCCGACAGAAGCGCGCTGAGCTCGGCCGCGCCCATTTGCGTGTTGTAGACGGGATCGGAGACCATCTTGTCCCAATCGTAAGTCAGGCCGAAGCGCTTGGCGGTATCGCGGCCGGCTTCAGGCGTCACCTGCATCAGCCCGACCGCATTGGCGGGTGACTTGTCGCGCTGGTCGAACGAGCTTTCGGTGCGCGCCACCGAATAGATCACGCTGGTCTCGATCGCGGGTGCGACCTGCTGGTGCTCGGGGATGCCGATGGTGGGAAAAGCGTAATGGTCGAGGGCGAGCCCGCGCGCCAGCGCCGACTTGCCGACCTCCAGCATCACGCGCGCATCTTTGCGCTGGCCGGCGAGTGCGCCGAGTCCTTCGAGCGCCGCGACGTCGGTGCTCTCCTTGGCGAAATCCTCGGCATAGTAGAACACCACGTCGCGCTCGCCGATGCCGTAGAGCATGTCGGCGGCGCGCACGCGCTCGTCTGCCGGCGGCGTGTCGACTGCGGCCAGTACGGGCGAGGGCGCACGCAGCTCGATGCGGTCGAGGCCGAGCTTTGCACGCGCAAGCTGGCCGTAATAGGCGGTCGGATAGCGCGATGCCGCCCGATAGCTCATGCGCGCATCGGCGGTCGCGCCCATCGCCTCGGCGGCACGGCCGCGCCAGTAATGGGCGCGCGACAGCGCGATCGGATTGGCCGAGCCTTCGTCGATGGCGGCGAAGTGCACCATCGCAGCCTTGGGATCGTCGAGGAATCTTAGCGCGATCCAGCCGCACATGAAATGATAGTCGACGCGGTAGACTTCCTTGTCCGGCACCGCGGCCGTACGCACCACATCATATGCCGTTTTGAACTTGTCCTGGTCGAGCAGCTTGCGTGCGAGCAGGCGACGCTCGCGCCACCAGGCATCGGTGTCCTGGGCCGCCATGGTGTCGGGCGCGGCGGCCAGGATCACCTCGGCCGCGTCGTCGATCCGGTCCTTCTGGAGGTGCCATTGCGCGCGGCACAGCACATAGCCGAGATCGCGGCGCGCGTCAGCCGGGACGTCCTCGAGATAATCCTTGGCCTTGCTGGCCTTGCCGGTGACGGCGGCGCAGGCCTTGACGATTGCGAGCGCATCCTCGCCGAGCCGTTTTGCGGCACGCCGCGCGCCCGAATAGTCCTTGGCGCCGAGCCGCTTGTCCATGCGGGCACGGTGATCGTCCGCGGTGAGGAGATCGCGGAACGCTTCGTAGGAATCCTCCTCGCTGCGCTCCGACAATTCGTCGGCGCGCCAGGCCTCGCGCACGAGCCGCGCGGCCCTGTCCGCATCGCCCTCAGCGAGCAGCACGCGGGCGAGCGCGAACTTGCCCTTGGCGCTGGTCGGCCGGTCCATGGTGAATGTGTGCACAATGGCGGCGTCGCTCTT
>NZ_JALBHA010000165.1:0-11835 GCF_023006445.1 Bradyrhizobium sp. SHOUNA76 | reverse complement strand
GATTTCGGCTCCTCCGGACCCGTCAGCAGCGCACCGCGCCGTCCGGTTGCCGCCGGCGGCGGTGGCCGCAACAGCGACATGGACGACGATATCCCGTTCTGAGGGCGATCGGACGATCAGGGGGCGCTGGCCGATTGGACAGCGCCTTCCACGTCGTGTCAGCAAACCTTACTAATCGACAGGAAGGGCTCGGGATTTCCGGGCCCACTTCATATTTGAGTTGAAGTCGGACGGCGCTGGCGCAAGCAGGCCGATGACATGCGCTCGCCGCGCGATTGACGAGAGTGTTCGCGGCGATTTCGGAAGGCCTGTTCCAGGCCCGTCCGAGACGCTCCCCGCAAGGCCGTAAGTTATTGGAAAAATAGACGGAAAAAGCGCTTCCCTGGAGCCTGCAAGGGTGGTTATCAGGGGCTCGATGCGCTATATGATTCCCAGATAAAACCTCACCGGATTTCCCCTTGGCTGACGACGACGACAAGCCCGGCGACCAGCCGGCGCAACCCTCGGATATTCGCCCCGTCTCCATCTTCGAGGAGATGAAGAAGTCCTATCTCGACTACGCCATGAGCGTGATCGTGGCGCGGGCGCTGCCTGATGCCCGCGACGGTCTGAAGCCGGTGCACCGCCGCATCCTGTTCTCGATGAACGAGCAGGGGCACACGCCCGACAAGAAGTACGTCAAGTCCGCCCGCGTGGTCGGTGACGTCATCGGTAAGTATCATCCGCATGGCGACCAGTCGATCTACGACGCCATGGTCCGGATGGCGCAGGACTTCTCCATGCGCGTGCCGCTGATCGACGGCCAGGGCAATTTCGGCTCGGTCGACGGCGATCCCCCGGCCGCCTATCGTTACACCGAAGCGCGCCTGACGAAGGCGGCGCTGGCGCTGCTGGCCGACATCGACAAGGATACCGTCGACTTCCAGCCGAACTACGACAACAACGAGACCGAACCATCGGTCTTGCCGGCCAAGTTCCCGAACCTGCTCGTCAACGGTGCGGGCGGCATCGCGGTCGGCATGGCGACCAACATCCCGCCGCACAATCTCGGCGAGGTCATCGACGCCTGCGTCGCGCTGATCGACAACCCCGCGCTCACCATCGACGAGCTCATCAACATCGTGCCGGGACCGGATTTCCCGACCGGCGGCGTCATCCTCGGACGGCAGGGCATCCGCTCGGCCTACCACCTCGGCCGTGGCTCGATCGTGATGCGCGGCAAGGTCGCGATCGAGACCATCCGCAAGGAGCGCGAGGCGATCATCATCACCGAGATTCCCTACCAGGTGAACAAGGCGACGATGGTCGAGCGCATCGCCGAGCTGGTCAAGGAAAAGAAGATCGAGGGCATCGGCGACCTGCGCGATGAATCCGATCGCGATGGCTACCGCGTCGTCATCGAGTTGAAGCGCGACGCCGTGCCGGATGTGGTGCTGAACCAGCTGTACAGATTCACGCCGCTGCAGACCAGCTTCGGCGTCAACATGGTGGCGCTGGACAGCGGCCGTCCGCGGATCATGCATCTGAAGGACCTGCTGGCCATCTTCGTCGACTTCCGCGAGCGGGTCGTCACGCGGCGCACCAAGTACCTGCTGGCCAAGGCGCGCGATCGCGCGCACATCCTCGTGGGTCTTGCAATCGCGGTCGCCAATATCGACGAGATGATCCGCGTGATCCGGACCTCGCCCGACCCGACCACCGCCCGCGACACCCTGATGTCGCGCGACTGGCCCGCACGGGACGTCGAGGACATGCTGACGCTGATCGATGATCCGCGCCATCGCATCAGCGCCGACGGCACGATCCGGCTGTCGATGGAGCAGGCGAGGGCCATCCTCGACCTGCGCCTGCAACGCCTCACCGCACTCGGCCGCGACGAGATCCGCGACGAGCTCGACAAGCTCGCGGGCGAGATCGCCGATTATCTCGACATCCTGCGCTCGCGCGACCGCGTGCTGGGCATCATCAAGACCGAGCTCGCCGAGGTGAAGGCCGAGTTCGCCACGCCGCGGCGCACCGTCATCATCGAGCAGGAGGGGGAGGTCGAGGACGAGGACCTGATCCAGCGCGAGGACATGGTCGTCACCGTCTCCCACGCCGGCTACGTCAAGCGCGTGCCGCTGTCGGCCTATCGGGCGCAGCGCCGCGGCGGCAAGGGCCGGGCCGGCATGCAGACCCGCGACGAGGATTTCGTTTCGCGCCTGTTCGTGGCTTCCACGCACACGCCGGTGCTGTTCTTCTCCTCGCGCGGCCAGGTCTACAAGGAAAAGGTCTGGCGCCTGCCCATGGCCGCGCCGAACGCGCGCGGCAAGGCGCTGATCAACATCCTGCCGCTGGAGCAGGGTGAGCGCATCACCACCATCATGCCGCTGCCGGAGGACGAATCGACCTGGGGCAACCTCGACGTGATGTTCGCCACCACGGGCGGCAACGTCCGGCGCAACAAGCTGTCCGACTTCGTCGACGTCCGCCGCTCCGGCATCATCGCGATGAAGCTCGACGACGGCGAAGCGATCGTCGACGTGCAGATCTGCACCGAGCGCGACGACGTGCTGCTGACCGCCGCCGGCGGCCAGTGCATCCGCTTCCCGGTCCCCGACGTGCGCGTGTTCACCGGTCGCACCTCGATGGGCGTGCGCGGTATCGCCCTTGGCGAGGGCGACAAGGTGATCTCGCTGGCGATCCTGCGCCATGTCGAGACCACCTCGGACGAGCGTTCGGCGTACTTGAAGATGCGCCGCGCGGTGGCCGGCGAGGCCGCCGCCGAAGAGACGGCCGTGGACGGCGAGGCCGAGGAGACCTCCGGCAGCTTCCAGCTCGCGCAGGAGCGTTACGCCGAGATGTCGGCGCAGGAGCAGGTCGTGCTCACCGTCTCCGTCAACGGCTTTGGAAAGCGGACCTTGTCTTACGAGTACCGCACCACGGGTCGCGGCGGCAAAGGCATCGTCGCGATGAGCGTCAACAACCGCAACGGCAATCTCGTGGCGTCCTTCCCGGTCGAGGAGGCTGATCAGATCATGCTGGTCACCGACAAGGGCCAGCTGATCCGCTGCCCGGTCGAAGGCATCCGCATCGCCGGCCGCTCGACCCAGGGCGTGATCGTGTTCGACACCGCCGAGGACGAGCATGTGGTGTCGGTCGAGCACATCACGGAAGAGGCGGAGAGCGGGAACGGGGCGAATGGGGAGTAAGGGTAGCCGCTCTTAGCCCGGATGGAGCGACGCGAAATCCGGGGCCGCTGCCCGTGAGAGAGTCCCGGATTGCGCTTCGCTCCATCCGGGCTACGCACTCCCGCTAGATCTCCAGCTCCGTGCCGAACTCCACCACCTGCCGGGTCGGCACGCCGAAGAACGCAGCCGAGCGTTCGGCGTTGCGCTGGAGGAAGGCGAACACGCCTTCGCGCCAGACCCACATGCCCGGAATGTTCTCGCTGGGGATGATGGTCTCGCGTCCCACGTAATAAGTGATGTCGGAGAGATCGACGCCGGGCAGCTTGCTCTGGCGGCAGACGAGCTTCAGTCCCTCATAGATCGTCGGGTTCTGCATGAACCCGTAATGCAGGATCACGCGGGTGATGCCGGGAATGATCTCGATCACCTCGGCGCGTTCCTCGTCGGCGATGTGCGGGGATTCCTCGATCAGCACGGTGACCAGCAGCACGCGTTCGTGCAGCACGCGGTTGTGCTTGACGAACTGGGTGAGCGCGAGCGGCACGCCGCGCGGTGCGGATGCCAGGAATACGGCGGTCCCGGGCAGCCTTGCGTGGCACTTGTTGACCGCGGTCTCGATCAGGTCCTCCTCCGGCTGGCGCAGCTTCGCGCGCGCGACCTCGACCAGCTTGACGCCGGAGCGCCAAGTCAGCATCAGGAAGGCGACGAGGCCGGCGAGCAGCAGCGGAAACCAGCCGCCCTCGAACAGCTTGACCGAGTTGGCCGAGAAGAAGATCACGTCGATGACGAAGAAGGCCCCGTTCACGGTCACCACCAGCCAGGGCGAATAGCCCCACTGGATCGCGACCAGCGCGGCGAGCAGCGTCGTGATCGCCATCAGCAGCGACACCGCGATGCCATAGGCGCCGGCAAGCGCGTCCGACGTGCCGAAACTCAGGACCGCCCCCAGCGTGGCGGCGGCGAGCAGCCAGTTCACCAGGGGCACGTAGATCTGCCCGATTGCATTGCTCGTGTGGCGGATCTGCATACGCGGCAGGAAGCCGAGCTGGATCGACTGCTGGGTCAGCGAGAACACGCCGGAGATGATCGCCTGCGAAGCGATCACGGTGGCGAACGCCGAGAACGCGACGAGCGGATAGTGCAGGGCGTCGGGGCAGAGCTGGAAGAACGGATTCTCGATCATCGCGGGATCGGTGATCAGCAGCGCGGCCTGGCCGAAATAGTTCAGCACCAGCGCCGGCAGGCAGATAGCGAACCAGGCGAGGCGGATCGGGAAGCGACCGAAATGCCCCATGTCGGCATACATGGCCTCGCCGCCGGTCACAGCGAGAAAGGCCGCCCCGAGAATTCCGAACGAGATGTGAAAATCCTGGTGGATCAGGAATTCGAAGGCATAGAGCGGGCTGAGCGCCGCCAGCACCGCCGGCGCCTTGACGATGCCGTGGATGCCGAGCGCGGCGAGCACGACGAACCAGGCCAGCATCACCGGTCCGAAGATGCGGCCGATGAAGCCGGTGCCCTGCTTCTGCATCATGAACAGGCCGATCAGGATGGCGACGGTCACGGGCACCACGACGGGCGCGAGTGAGGGGGCATCGACCTTGAGGCCCTCGATGGCTGAGAGCACCGAGATTGCCGGCGTGATCGCGCCGTCACCATAGAGCAGGGCGGCGCCGACGAGGCCGACCACCAGGAGATGGGCGCGCCATGTGCCGGGCTGGGCATGGCGGGCGTGGAGCAGGGCGAGCAGCGCGACGATGCCGCCTTCGCCGCGATTGTCCGCGCGCAGGATCAACAGCGCATATTTCAGCGAGATGATCAGCAGGAGGGCCCAGAGGATCAGCGAGACCACCCCCAGGACAGCTTCGGGCGCGATCGTCGCGCCGTGGGCGGCCGCCTTGGCGGCTTCCTTCAGGGCGTAGAGGGGGCTGGTGCCGATATCGCCGTAGACGACGCCGAGGGCGCCCATGGTCATGGCAAGCGGCAGTGGATCAGGATGGTGGCCGGAAGCGACAGCGGGCGTACTGGACAATGACAACCCCCCGATGGGATCGCGCCCGACGGGCCATTCCGCCGGGCGCGAGCAACGCAGTCTGCGACGAGACGTCGCAAAACTCCATCGGGATTATGTGACGTGAAGCTGACAGGGCAGCCTAGGGGGTGCGGTTCGCGGTCACGAGGCGCGCCTCGCGGACGTTCGCCTTGGTGCCGGCCTTGCGCAGGCACGAGGCCTCGAAATTCGGCCAGGCCTGCTGCGAGCAGTCCTTGCCGATGGCGCGGATGTCGAGCCGGTCGCTCTTGGCCAGCGGCTGCGGCACGCTGGCCTCGACGCTCGGAGCAAAGCCGGGCAGGAGGGTAAGGGCGGCGGCGACACACGCAGACAGAGCGATCGCTGAGAGAGCCTTGATCATTTGACAGTCCCCTGTGATGCGGCCGCCTACGCCCAGTGTGCGGCCCGTCATTCGTTGACCGGATTAGTAACCATGGCCAGTTTCCGGACGTCTTCGCCGGCACGGGAAATGGTTTCGTGTTCGCGCCCCTTTGTTTCGTGGCCGCTTGAGGGACGAAACAAACCGGCCATTTCCGGCATCGTCGGCGGGATATTTCGGTGGGATTGGCCGGGGAACCGGGCCGGCTTGCCGGGCCGGGCCGGGCGCGGTAGGAGGGGGCTATGCCGCGCATTGCCTTCTATCCCGGTTCCTTCGACCCCATCACCAACGGCCATCTGGACGTGGTCCGGCACAGCGTTTCGCTGTGCGACCGGCTCGTGGTCGCGATCGGGGTCCATCCCGGCAAGAAGCCGCTGTTCTCGACCGAGGAGCGGCTGAAGATGCTCCATGACGTCTGCGGGCCGCTGGCGGCCCAGGCCGGCTGCGTGCTCGAGGCCGTGACCTTTGACGATCTGTCGGTGACCGCGGCACGCAAGCACGGTGCGACGATCATGATTCGGGGCCTGCGTGACGGCACCGACCTCGATTACGAGATGCAGCTCGCCGGCATGAACGAGGCGATGGCGCCGGAAGTGCATACGGTCTTCCTGCCGGCCTCTCCGATGGTTCGCCCGATCACCGCCACTTTGGTGCGCCAGATCGCCGGCATGGGCGGGGACGTCTCGACCTTCGTCCCGCCGCAGGTTGCGGCGCAGCTCAAGGCAAAATTCGCCGTATAACGGCGCGCTTCCTCTCTCTCTGATCCGGAGTTGTCATGATCCGAATTCTCGCAGTTCTTGCCGCGCTTCTGTTCGCGGTGCCGGCGGTGGCGCAGCAATTGCCGGCGGGCCTCGACAAGGCCAACGCCATCGTCATCGACAGCACCAAGGGCCGTATCGTCATCAAGCTTCGCACCGATATCGCGCCCCAGCACGCCGAGCGGATCAAGCAGCTCGCGCGCGAGGGCTATTACAACAACGTGCCGTTCCATCGCGTCATGGACGGCTTCATGGCGCAGACAGGCGATGGTGAGAAGTTCAACGGCACCGGCGGCTCGAAATATCCGAACCTGAAGCAGGAATTCTCCAAGGTGCACTTTGCGCGCGGCATCGTCGGCATGGCCCGGCGCGGTGACAGCGTCGACAGCGCCAACTCGCAATTCTTCATCATGTTCGCCGACGGCGGCAGCCTCGATAACCAGTACACCGTGATCGGTGAGGTCGTGCAGGGCATGGACGTCGTCGACAAGCTGAAGAAGGCACCTCCCGGCTCTGCCGGCGGCGCCGTGACCGATCCCGACAAGATGGTGAAGGTGCAGGTCGCCTCCGACATCAAATAGGAGACGGCGATGGCGCGCTGTGGCGACAAGCTCCTGCTGGTTGCCGCGGTGCTGCTGCTGGGCACCTCGGGCGCTGCCTCTCAAGATGGGCAGGTCAACACCATCCAGGACATCTTCCGGCACCTGCGTACCTGCTGGAGGCCGCCATCGCCGGCCAAGGCGCGCCCCCTCGACATCACGGTGGTCGTGAGCTTTAACCGGGCCGGAAACATTCTAGGCCATCCGAGGATTACCTATGAATCCGCGGAGGCCTCCGACAATGACCGGCTGCAATACCGGATCGCGGTGATGGAGGCGTTGCAACGCTGCACGCCGGTGCCATTTACCGATGCAATGGCCGGCGCCGCCGCGGGGCGACCATTCGCGATCCAGTTCCGCAACCGCAAAACATCGCCTGACAAGACTTCACCCCCAACGCAAGAGAGACGAGCATGAGCGTCACCGAAAACACCCTGATCCTCGAGACCACACAGGGCCCCGTCACCATCGAGATGCGCCCCGACCTCGCGCCCGGGCATGTCACGCGCATCAAGGAGCTCGTGCGCGAGGGCTTCTATGACGGCATCGTGTTCCACCGCGTGATCGACGGCTTCATGGCGCAGACCGGCTGCCCGCAGGGCACCGGCACCGGCGGCTCCGGCAAGAAGCTGAAAGCCGAGTTCAACAAGGAGCCGCATGTGCGCGGCACCACCTCGATGGCGCGCGCCGCCAACCCCGATTCCGGCGACAGCCAGTTCTTCATCTGCTTCGACGACGCCCGCTTCCTCGACAACCAGTACACGGTGTGGGGCAAGGTCACCGAGGGCATGGAGAACGTCGACAAGATCAAGCGCGGCGAGCCGGTGCAGAACCCCGACAAGATCGTCAAGGCGCGGATGGCCGCGGACGCTGAGTAACACCTGCGCGTCGTGCCCCCGCTTCGGCGGGGGCGCGCCTAGGTATCAATCGTGCGCACCGATCTGTTCGATTTCGACCTGCCTGCCGAGCGTATCGCACTGCGCCCGGCGAGCCCGCGTGACTCCGCGAGGATGCTGGTCGTGGAGAACGGTGCGCTGCGCGACCAGACCATCGCCGACCTGCCGCAATGGCTGAAGGCGGGCGACCAGCTCGTCGTCAACGACACCAAGGTGATCGCAGCGCAGCTCAGCGGCCGCCGCATCGGCCGCGAGACCGAGCCGAGGATCGAGGCGACGCTGATCAAGCGTCTCGACGGCTCGCGCTGGCAGGCGCTGGTGAAGCCCGCGAAGAAGCTTGTCGCCGGCGACCGCATCCGCTTCGGCAATGAAGGCAAGGTCTGCCTGCTCGGCCATCTCGACGCCGAGGTCGAGGCCAAGGGCACCGAGGGCGAGGTGACGCTGTCGTTCTCGTTCCACGGCCCGGCGCTGGATCAGGCCATCGCCGATCTCGGCAGCCCGCCACTGCCGCCCTACATCGCCTCCAAGCGCACGCCCGACGATCAGGATCTCGCCGACTATCAGACCATGTTTGCTGCGAACGAAGGCGCGGTCGCAGCGCCCACCGCGGGACTGCATTTCACCCCGGAGCTGGAGCGGGCGCTACGCGCGCGCGGCGTCGGGGTCAACCGCATCACGCTGCATGTCGGGGCAGGGACGTTCCTGCCGGTGAAGGTGGACGATACCGAAGGCCACAAGATGCATGCCGAGTGGGGCACGATCTCGGCCGAGACGGCGGAGCGCCTCAACAGCGCGCGAAAGAACGGCGGTCGCATCATCGCCGTCGGCACGACGTCGTTGCGACTGCTTGAGAGCGCAGCCAGCGAAGACGGCACGATCCAGCCCTTCGCGGCGGAGACGGCGATCTTCATCACGCCGGGCTATCGCTTCAGGGCGGTGGATATCTTGATGACGAACTTCCACCTGCCGAAGTCAACGCTGTTCATGCTGGTGTCGGCGTTCTCCGGGCTGGATACGATGAAGGCGGCATATGCGCACGCGATCGCGAATGGCTACCGGTTCTATTCGTACGGCGATGCGTGCTTGTTGTTTCGGGTGAACGACTAGCGCCGGCGCTGTAGGGTGGGCAAAGCGAAGCGTGCCCACGTCTGTCTTGAATCTGGAGAAGAATGGTGGGCACGGCGCTCGCGCGCCGTTGCCCACCCTACGGCATCTTTCGCTACGCCATCACACGCTGCGGCAGCAGCTCCGCGATCTGCACCGCATTGAGCGCCGCGCCCTTGAGCAGCTGGTCCGCCGCCACGAACATCGAGATCGAATGCCCTGAGGGATCGCTGAGGTCCTTGCGGATGCGGCCGACCAGGACGTCGTCCTGGCCCGAGGCGTCGATCGGCATCGGGAAGTAGTTCTTCATGCGGTCGTCGACGACCTTCACGCCGGGGGCCTGCGCCATGATGGCGCGGACCTGGTCCTCGCTGATCGGCTTCTCGCATTCGAAGGTGATGGCCTCGCAATGGGCGCGCAGGACCGGCACGCGCACGCAGGTGACGCCGATGGCGATCTTCTCGTCCTCGAAGATCTTGCGGGTCTCCTTGATGACCTTGGTCTCTTCGTCGTTGTAGCCGGTCTCAGGATCGACCGCCGTGTTGTGGTTGAAGAGGTTGAAGGCGTAGGGGTGCGGCATCACCTTCGGGGTGTAGACCTGTCCGTTGAGATTGGCACGGGTGGATTCGACGAGCTCCTCCATCGCCGCTGCCCCGGCGCCGCTGGCCGCCTGATAGGTCGAGATGATCACGCGCTTGATGCGGTTCTTCTGATGGATCGGCCACAGCGGGACCAGCGCGGTGATCGCGGCGCAGTTCGGATTGGCGATGATGCCCTTGTGATCCCTGATCCGGGTCGCATTGATCTCGGGAATCACCAGCGGCACGTTCGGGTCCATGCGGAAGGCGGAGGAATTGTCGACCACGACAGCGCCGGCCTTGACCGCGATCGGCGCGAACTTCTTGGAGATGCTGCCGCCGGCGGAGAACAGGGCGATATCAACACCGTCGAAAGACCGCTCGGTCAGTTCCTCGATCACGACTGACTGGCCGCGGAACGATACCGTCTTGCCGGCCGAGCGGGCGCTGGCGAGCGCCTTCAGCTTACTGACGCGAAAGCCGCGCTTGTCCATGGTGGCGATGAATTCGGCGCCCACCGCACCGGTGACGCCGACAATCGCGACGACGGGATCGTTACTCACTTTGTCCTCCATTGAATTGAAAATTTGGGCAACAAAAAAGCCCCGGACCATCGATGGCGGGGCTTCGGTAGAGTGGATTGCGTTCTAGTCGACGACTACGCGCGCACGCCTCCCCGGGCCCCTGAGGCCGTGGTGGTTTTGGTCGTGCGTTTGGTGGTCGTGAACATGGCGGCGACTTATGCGGGAGAGTCTTGCGGTCGTCAATGGCCTTTCGCCCCCGGTCGACGCCGGGGGAGTGCCGCTATTTGGCAGTCGCTATTTGGCCCGCGCCCCCGGCGGCTCCAGGATGACCTCCTTGAGGTCGTCGCCGCTGATCACGACGATCGCAAAATTGAGCCGGCCACGTTCTCGCACCAGCCCGCCGCTGATCGCCTTGCCCGAGGCCGCGCGTTCAGCGACCTGCACGGCATCGGCGAGGCGGTGCCTGATCGCACCGAGTGCTGCGAGGTTGTCGCGGTCCTCGTGGTCGAGCTCGGCGAGGGGCAGGGCGGCTTCCCCACCGACCAGCTCGCCGGTCGAAGCATTGATGGTGTGGCGCCAGATCCGGTCGTTGTGCAGGGTCTTCACCCGATACACCGGTACGCCGGAGGCGCCGTCGAAGCTCACATCCGCCGTGGTGGCGCCGGCGTGGCGGCGTTCCGCAATCGCCATGGCCTGGCCGATCGAGATGGTCGAGCTGCGGAATCGTTCGATTTCGCGGCTGACGGCCTGGCGGTCGGCTTCGGGATCGCCATCTATGTCGCTGTGAAGAGAAGTGGGCGTGCCCGAGCTCACGATCGCCCGCGCGGGCGCGGCGAGGAGCAGCGCGGGCAAGGCGATCGCCAGCAGTCCTGAGGTCCATCGTTTGGCTGTCGTCATGTTCGAAACCCTCGGCCAGCGAGTGTGCCGGATGGTCGTAAAGAATTCGCGGCCGGCCTTGGGCATCGGCCGGCCGCGGAGCGCCGCACCGGGCTGTACCCGGCACGGCGATCTCAACGGTACGGGCCACCTTTGGGGCTGGTGAAAAAGCAGTCCGTATCGCTTGTAACTAAACCATACCGTATCGTTTTATTTTGGTCAATCAAGCCGATCGCGTCTCCCGCGGGGAAAGCGCTCATCTCACGGAATTGTCAGCGGGCGGGACGGCGGCGTTGCGTGCCCTTGGCGTCCTGGTGCGTGCCCTTGGCGTCCTGGAGGCGGCTGGCAGGTCCCAGCGCGCCGGCCAGGAACAGCTTGATCGCTATGCGCATGCGCTTTTCGGCGGCCTTCATCTCGAGCGCCGTTCCGAAGGTCGCCAGGCGGTGGCTGTGACCGACGACCACGTCGAGAAACACCTCGGCCGCAATGGTGGTGTCCTCGACGTCGAGCGCGCCTTGCGCCGCCAGATGGTCGAAGAAGCGTGCCGTGGTGGCAACGGCCTTGAGCCAACCTTCTTCCTTGCCGAGCTTGGCGATGTCGGGGAAATTGATGGCCTGCGACGTCATCATGCGGCTGAAGGCGACGGCATCGGGACCGCAGGTGAATGTCAGCATCTCGCGTCCGATCTCGACCAGCCGTTGCTCGACCGAGATGTCCGCAAGGCTGCTGAGCTGGGTCTCCGCCGCGGCGGACAGTGGTGCAAGCCAGCGCGCGATCTCGCGCCTCAGCACGGCGGCAAACAGGCCGCGCTTGTCGCCGTAGCGGGAATAGACGGTCGGTTTGCTGACCCGGGCCGCTTCCGCGACCGCGTCGAGCGAGGGCGCGTCGAAGCCGCGGTCCA
>NZ_JALBHA010000164.1:0-11851 GCF_023006445.1 Bradyrhizobium sp. SHOUNA76 | reverse complement strand
ACCGTCGTCGGCACCGCGATCGCCACCTGCTTGCCCGACAGCACCACGGCGGCCGCCGCGCGCAGCGCCACCTCGGTCTTGCCGAAGCCGACGTCGCCGCAGATCACCCGGTCCATGGGATGACCGGAGGCGAGATCGTCGAGCACGTCGGCGATCGCCTTGGCCTGGTCGCTCGTGGTGAAATAAGGAAAACGCGCGACGAACTTCTCGTAGGCCGATCCCGGCGGAACCAGCTTTTCACCGCGACGACGGCGGCGCTGACTGATGTGCTTGGCCAGCGCCTTGCCGGCGGCCTGGATTTCGCGCTCGGCCGACGTACGGCGGGCCCACCATGTGCTGCCATCCGCCTTGTCGAGCGCCAGCTTGCCGAGCTCTGCCGCGTAAGGCCACATCAAGGCGAGATCAGGCGGCGGCACAAGCACCGCATTGTCGCCGGCGAACTTCAGGCGGATCATTTCCCGCAAGCTTCCGCCGCCGGTGTTCACGGTCTGCAGGCCGTCGAGCACGCCAAGGCCGCGCTGGAGATGGATGACCACCGTGCCCTGCTCGGGCACATCGGCATGCTCGAAGGCCGCGCTCCAGGCGCGCGCCATCGGCTGCGGATGATGCGCCCGGCTGCCGAGCACGTCGGAGGCCGTCACGACGACGAGAGGCTTTTTTCCCGGCACGACGAAGCCCGCATCGAGATCGGCCAGCAGCGCCGCCTCGCCGTTCCGCCCGCGTGTCGCCTCGTCCCAATCGTCGCAGCGCTGCGCCTTGAGGCCGCTCATCCGCTCCATCACGCGCAGATCGTCCTCCTGCGCTGCGACGAGTATCAGTCGCGATCCGGTCCGGCGCGTCTCCTCGACGAAACCACGCAGCGCCTTCCTGGCGGATGTCAGCTTTGAAAACTCCGGGATCGTCTGGAAGGACGACGCGCGCGGCAGCACCTTCATGCCCCTGGAGAGCTGCTTCCAGTCGCGCCGCGCGAGATATTCGCGCTCACGCTCGGCGCGCGGCGCGGCCTCCTCGATCGTATCGAGCCAGCCGTCGGCGTGCACCGGGACGCCCGCATCGGCAATCCATTTGGCGCGCCCGCAATAGTCGAACAGGCTCGCGCGCCTGCCGCCTTTGCCGGCAAGGCCAAGCCGCTCCGACATGGGATCGACCACAAGCTCCTTGGTCTCGAAGATGATCCTGTGCTCGTTCGGATCGAACGCCACGATCCGCTTGATCGCGCGATCCGAATGCTCGATCCGGAAGGGCCCCAGCGCGCCTGCGGGGAATATCTCGAAGGTCTGCCCGTGGAACAGCGCCCCGCCCGGATAGTCCGGTTCGTCCTCGAGATCGTATCCCAAGGCCTCGAGGCGCGGCTCGAGATCGCGCTCCGAGAATGCGCTGCCCACCTTCAAGCTGAGGCTCAGGCGCGACAGGCTCGCCGGCGGCGGCAGGCGCTCCATCACGGCTTCCGCCGTCGAGACGAGAAACAGCGGCTTCTTTGATTTTGCGAGGCGCCTCAGGACGGAGGCCCTGCGCCCTGCGAGTTCGTGCGACGGCTCCAGCTGATCGAACGGCAAGGTGTTCAATCGCGGAAACACCAGGACCTCGCAGGAGGGGTCGAGCGCGTGAATGACACTGCCCAGCCGCTCCGCCCTGTTCTCGTTCTCGGCGAGAAAAACGATGCCGCTGGGTCCAGACTGTTTCCATTGGGCAAGCAGATGGAGAGCCAGCACGCCGAGCGGCGACGAAGACGAGATCGTGCCGCGCTGCGCTGCTTTGCTCTTCCTTGGCGATGTCTTGTTTGGCAACGCCTTCTTCGGCGGCGTCTTCTTCGGGAGCGTCTTGGCCACCCGCGCCTTTTTGCTAAGCCTCACTTGGATCCGTTTCTGGTCGTAAACCGTCGTCAACTGAACGCCAGCCGCCCTCATTTTCGATTCGGCGACTTCTCGCCCTGCATATGGGATTTGCCCCGCGAACGCACCCCTGGTGGCAACGTTCGGCGCGGCGCCGCGATCCCGACACATGGGCTGTTTGATCAAGCTATGGATCGGAACTGGCGCGGCGTGGGACCTGCGTCTGTCGATGCGACGCTTGGCGCGATTGTAAACGTTCTGCGCGCAGGGAGCCACGAAAAAGCCCCAGCGCTTGGAGCCACGCTGGGGCGTTTCGTTCAAAATAAATCGGTTAAGCAATGACGTCTTCATAGCAGCGGATTGGCCGCGCGTTTGTGAACTGGTTCACACGCCTTGCAACAAACAAACGACCTCGGGGGACCGAGGTCGCCAACCTTTGTGGGGAAGGTTTTCTCTCGGCCCGGGGGCTTGGGGGGCTTGGGGATGAGCCGAGAGCCAGGATTCGACGCCTGCCACGCGCAGTCGTTCCAAACCGGTCGGAGATCCGCCGGCATCGTCAGCCCCATCGCGCCGGAGCGGGATACCGCGTCCCCTCGGTTTGAGTGCGCACGCGCCGCGCGCTACGATGCCCCTTTTACGGAGGCTCATTTGAAATCATTCATTGTCATCGCCGCCATCACGCTGCTTGCGAGCGCTCCTGTGCGCTCACAAGCGCTGGTCGATCCCAACAAGGTTGCTCCCGAATACCGCGAGGCGGCCGAGAAGCGCCGGGCCGAGCAGTTGCGCCAGCGCGAATGCGCGCTGAAGGCGGACCTCGAAAAGGTGCTGCCCAGGGACCGCACCGCCTTTCTGAACCAGTGCCTGGACACGCTGGCGGCCAAGCAATAACGGCCGACAGCCTGTTTCCAACCGGTATCGTCCGCCGCCAGCCGCGGCTGGCCGATGGCGCTTGCCGCGCACGTTCCGGCCGCGAAGCATTCAAGCTTTCTTCAGACATTTGCGATCAGCTGACGATCCATTTTCAAAGTCATTGTTGTGCGCGCATGAGTTCGGTCCAGATCCAGTGCACGCGGTGCAAGAACGTGTTTCGCGATCGCGCCGGACGGTTGCAAGACGGCTATTCCAGGCAATGTCCGAGTTGCGAAGTGGTGCTGTTCTTCGCCGAGGACTCCCAACATCCCTTCATCAAGCGCGCGATGCGCAATGCGCGCAAGGTCCGCAAGGAGATGCGTGAGGCGGATGCGGCAAGACTGACTGCTCCGGAGGCGCGCGCGGCGCGATCGAGATCGTTCGCTGGACGGACGCGATCGGCGGGACGCGAAGACTAGCTCATCTCCGCTTCTGCTTCCTCGGAAACAGCCGGTCGCGGATGTAGCGTGAGGTCGCCGTCAGACGGATGCCGCGTGGTTTCTGCCAGGCGGCGCGGTCGATCTCCTTCTTGTCGCCGATCGCCAGCCTGCCCTTGGCCGTCTTGGCAATGAAGATCGCGTCGCTCATCTTGCGGCCGGAGCGCTTGTTCCTCGCCTTCACTTCCTTCCAGAGGCTGATCCTGCCGAGCCTCAGCTTGGGCAGCTCCTCCCTGATCTCCCGCCGCAGGCAATCCTTGTCGGACTCGCGCGCACGCTTGCGGCCGCCAGGGAACATCCACAGGCCGTCCGACCGGCGTCTGACCAACAATACTTTGCCGCGCCTTGCGGCAACCAGCTTGGAAGATTTCGCCATCGCTGCCGTCATTGAAACAGAATCGGCTCAATCGTAACTTGTCTAGTGGAACAGACAAGTTTGCGACAGACTTTGATCACAGGCCGCGCGCCGCCGGGACCTGGCCTAGACATCGCGGGCAGATCGCGCCGTTCGAGGCGAGATCAGCCCTCGCCCGCCCCTGCCCGATCCTCGGTCCTGATCCAGGCCATCATCATCTCCCAGGCCACCGACAGGATGATCGGTCCGATGAACAGGCCGACGATGCCGTGAGCGAGCGTGCCGCCGATCACGCCGACGAAGATCACGATGGTCGGCGTGGTCAGGCCCCGCCCCATCACGAGCGGCTTCAACATGGTGTCGATGAAGCCGACCAGGACGAGAAACACGGTGAGCAGCAGCGCCGTGGTGACGTCCTTGGCGGTCCAGATCCAGATGATCACCGGCAGCAGCACGAGGAAGGCGCCGATCTGCACGATCGAAAGCAGCAGCACGATGAAGGCGAGAAGGCCGGCGCTCGGCACCGCCGCGAGCTTGAAGCCGATGCCGGCGAGCAGTGCCTGCACGATCGCGACGCCGATCACGCCCTGGGCCACGGCGCGGATGGTCGCGCCCGCAAGCGACAGGAAATGCTCGCTCTGCTCGGGCACGATGCGAAACAGGAAGCCGCGGCCGGCCGCAACCAGCCGCGGCCCATGCGGAAACAAAAAGCCGGCCACGAACACCGAGACCAGAAACTGGAGCGTGCCGACGCCGGCATCGCCCGCGAGCGAGAGCAGCGGGCCCGCCAGCGGCTGGAGATATGGCGCCACCTCGCGCACCACCGTACGGATGTTGGTGTAGGCCTGGTCCCAGAGATCGTAGAGCCAGGGTCCGACGAGCGGCCACGATTTCAGCTGCTCAGGCGCCGCCTGGAGCGCCAGATCGCCGGTGCCGAGCTGCTGCGCCAGCTCGCGCACGCCGTCCACCGCGCTGATGCCCAGCCAGGTCGCCGGGCCAATGACGATGCCGAGCGTGATCAGGGTCAGGATCGCCGCTGCGGTCTTGGGCCGGCCGCCGAGGACTTTGGCGACCCAGCTGAAGGCTGGATAGAACGCAACGGCGAGCACGCCGCTCCAGGCCAGGATCGGCACGAACGGGCGGATGATCAGGAAGGTCCAGATGATCAACAGGGCGAGCAGGCCGAGCCGGATCACGAGCTGGATGACGTCCTCTCCAGTCAGGAGCTGACGGAGACTTTTCACGGGCACAGCTTTCCTTGCGGCATGAACGCAACTTCCGGCGCTTGCGAGGCCTAGCCGTTATTGCCAGCAACGCATCCGGCGTCAAGACGACTGGAACCGCCCGGGGCCACGATTGGGAACACCTCGGACCGCTCCGCATTCGAGACGGGCCCGCAACTCGGCCGGGCTTGGCTAACGCCCGTTAACCGGATTTCGCCGCGCCGGTTTACGCCGCTGCAAACGCCCGTGACTACCGTGGATCGAACTCAACAAGAAGCATTCGGCGCAATGGCCAACACCATCTGGACGATCGAACAATTCACCTGTGCGGGTTGCGGCATGAACTACACCGCGACCAGGGAGGAGCACAGCGAAGCCCACGCCGGCAGCTTCAAATGCAGCATCTGCAGCGGTGTGGTGCACGCCTGGTCCGGCAAACATCATTTCTTCGGCTGGCAAGCCGTGAAGACGAGGCCGCCCGTGTTCGGGAGGCGCTGGGCGGACGTCGAGTGGTAGGCTTGTCCCCCACGCGCGGCCCCCTGATGACGCCACGCGGTTCATCCGAGACGGACCGGAGGATCGGCCCAATTGCACCGGCGCCGTTTGGACTCCGTTCACCGATCGCCGCTAGATCAGGGCGGATCCTTCGCGCCGAACAGCAGACATGGCCGACCTCAACGCCGTCCTCACCAGGCTCAACGACCGCCTGCTCCGCCTCGAGGGCGAGCTGTTCGTGCTGCGCTCGCTGGCGCGCGCCACGCTGACGGCGGGCGACGACCATGCGGCGCGCATGCGCAAGCTAGTCGAAGCCGCAAAGATCGCGCTCGACGACGAGGCCAAGCGCCCGCTGGACAAGCCGACGCGCAAATATGTCGATGCAGCCACCGCGCTGGTGGACGAATTGCTGGTCGAGCCGACCCCGGCTCGGCCGCTGTTCACGGTGATCGACGGCGGCCGGCGCGACTGAGCGCGCCCGCCTCAGCACGGTGATCGATTAGCGGCCGTACATGCCGGGAGCGCGTGCGCCGTTCGGATAGCACCGCCCCTGCGAATAGTTGTAGTCGTAGCCGTGCGGGCACAGGCCGCCGCGCCGTCCGTATTCGCCCGGCCCGGGATCCCGCGTATACATGCCCGGCGCATGATAGTCGTTGGGATAGCAGCGGCCGTTCGAGTGGTTGTAATCATAGCCGTGCGGACATTGTCCGCCCGGGCCACCCCTGAACTGAACTTGCTCCACCCTCGGCTCCGGCGATGCCGCAGGCACGGTTGCAAAGGCAAGCAGGCCAGCCAGCGCAAGCTCGATCATGACGTCTCCTCCAAATCACGGGGACAAGCCTAGCAGGATTCGTGTCCCACGGAACAACCTGAGGATTGAGCCATGGCCGGCCTGAACCATGCATGAACCGGTCTCGAACTGCGACGATGCGCCGTCCCCCAATCCACGCAAGAGCCGGCCTCGCAGCCCGCGCTAGATCACCGTGGAATTCTCCGCCTTGAGCCGGCTGAGGCCTGCCTCGATGATCGCGATCTCCTCGTCGATCTGGCCGATCGGCAGGCTGAAATCATAGCCGGACTTGCTCTTCAGATCGACCGCGAGCCGCTGCCTGTGCATCATCAGCTCGTCGAGCCCGCGGCGGTTCTTCAGCCGCACATAGCTGTCGACGATCTGCTCAATGGCGCTCGGCATGAAATCTGTCCCGGCGAAAAGGCCCGCGCGGCGCACCCACGCCGGCGGGACATTTCGGTGTCGCGGTACGCAATACAAATCCGCGACGGATTCGTCGATACGCCAGGCTGGTTGAGATCGCGTTACCATTCGATGATTTCGTGGTGCGCGGCATGAAAAGGCCGCTGACGATGCGCCAGCGGCCAAAGCCGGGTTCAAAAACGGATGCGGGTTGAAATGTCGCCAGCCCCGGTGGCTCACCCTTATCAGCCGGCCAAGGTTATCTCTGTTTAAAATGAAACACAGGAACCGACTTTTCGTCCGCTTGCCGTCCGACCGTGGCGGCGCGGCAGCGCTAGTCGGTGACGCAGAAGTAAGTGCGCGGCGATCTGCGATAGGCGCTGTAACGGTAATGCGGCCGGTAAGCATAGCCGCGATAGAGCGCCGGCGGCTCCTCGCCGTAATAGGCGCGGTGATAGAAATTGGTCACCGGCCCTCGGGCGCAACGATAGGTATCCCAGGTCGGCCCCACGAACGGCGCGATCCCGGTTTCGGGCGGCACGGCCGGGTACGGTCCGCCCGCATGGGCTGGAACGGCCGCAAGCAGTGCCGCGAGAAGGAAAAACCAGGCGCATCTCATGCGCTCGCTCCGAACCGGTGCAATGCCCGCCATGGAAGCACCGGAACGGCCGGCAGCGCAATCAGGACGTTCATCGCAGCCGGCGCCTCCGCGCATTGTTGATAACCCGCGCAAACGCTGCGCGGGTGGTGACAGGGCGTCGGGACGTGTTATCGGGGGGATGACGCAGTTGCGAGACCGGATCTGACACCCATGCGCATTACCCTCGTCGGCTCCCGCCATTTCGGCGTGACCACCCTGAACATGCTCCGGGAGCACAGCGTCTCGATCGTCCGGGTGGTGGTGGCCGATGCCGAGGATCGCCTCGCTGCGACCGCCGCGGCGGCCGGCATCGAGGTCGTGGTCCAGGCCAATCCGAAGCTGGTGGTGGCCACCGAGATCGCCCCCGATACCGATCTGATCATCACGGCGCACAGCCACGCCCGGATCGGCAAGGACGCGCTCGCCGCCGCCAAGCTCGGCGGCATCGGCTATCATCCCTCGCTGCTGCCGCGCCATCGCGGCAAGGCCGCCGTGGAATGGACCATCAAGGAAGGCGATCGGATCGCCGGTGGCACGATCTACCACCTCGCCGACCGCATGGACGCCGGCGCCATCGCCGCCCAGGACTGGTGCTTCGTCAAGAAGGGCGAGACGGCGCGGGAGCTCTGGGAGCGCGCGCTGGCGCCTCTCGGCCTCAAATTGCTGGCCGACGTGATCGACTACGCCAAGGTCCACAAGGCGCTGCCCGCAAAGACTCAGGACGAGCAGTTCGCGACCTCCGCACCAAGCCTGTCCTGAAGGCGCCTCTCCCGACGTTTACCCTTAACGCGAAGCCGCACTGATTCTGCTTCGGAAATCGCCGCCAAAAACCCAAATAAACCATTGTTCCCACAGGAACAATTTTCGATTTGGCATTGCAACAAATTTCCGTCACATTTGGTCCAGATAAGCGGCAGCATATCAGACAGATTCAAGGACGGAATTTATGCGTTTTGCTCGCATCGCGGTGTTCTGTGCCGCTTCAGTTTTCACCGGCACCCTCGCCGCCTCCGCCTTTGCCCAGACCCCCTATGACGGCAACTGGCAGGTCACGATCGTGACCAAGAGCGGCTCCTGCGAACCCACCGCGAGCTCCATGCTGACGGTTGCCGACGGCAAGATCACTGCGCCTGGCGCTAACGTTTCCGGCACCATCGGTAGCGGGGGACTTGTGAAAGTTTCGATCAATGGTGCATATGCTAACGGTCAACTCAGCGGCAACGCCGGATCGGGGAAGTGGAATGGAGCATCTGCAGGCATACCGTGCAGCGGGCGGTGGGAAGCATCGCGCCAATAAAGCGTTTGAGGCTCGCGCCCTGAACCGGCGGCTGCTGATCGCGGCCGCCGTTTTGTTTGCGGCAGGGATCGCCAGCACTGACGGCAAGGCCCAGTCCGGCCCGTTCGCCCCATTGGCGGGCAGCTGGAGCGGCGGTGGCACCGTCATGCTGGACGACGGCTCGACCGAGCGGATCCGCTGCCGGGCCAAATACGCCCCGATCGGGCCGACCATGGAGATGTCGCTGACCTGTGCCAGCGACGCCTACAAGTTCAACCTCGCGGCCAGCGTCAGGGCTGAGGGAAGCGCCATCGCCGGCAGCTGGTCCGAGGCCAGCCGCAATATCTCCGGTTCGCTCCAGGGTCGCGGCGGCGGCGGCAATTACGAGCTGGTTGCCTCCACCGCTGGCTTCAATGCCAACCTCTCGCTGAAAACGAGCGGCAACAAGCAGAGCGTCTCGATCCGCGCGGATAGCCAGTTCCGCGGCGCCAACGTCTCGCTTTCGAAATAAGACGTCAGCGGCACGACAATCGACCCAGCGCCCCGCGCCGGGTCGATTTTTTTATGCGTCCGGCACGAACGCCGTGACCTCGATCTCGACCTTGGCCCGCTCGTCCACGAGGCCACCGATGTAGAGCAGCGTCGACGGCGGGAAATTGCGTCCGAGCGTTTCCTTCCAGGCGGCACCGATGCCGGCGCCTGCCTCCTCATATTCGCTGCGGCTGGTCAGGTACCAGGTCAGGCGGACGATGTGCTCGGGACCGGCGCCCGCCTCGCCCAGGAGCTTGATGATCCGCTTCAGCGCGGTCGCAACCTGCGCCGCCATGTCGGGCGCGTAATTGCCGGTCTCGTCGCCACCGGTCTGGCCGGCCAGAACCACCCAGCGCCCCGGCCCCTCGACCACGACGCCATGGGAAAAGCCGCGAGGTTTCTTCCATTCGGCCGGCTGCAAGATGTGCATGAGCGGAGCTCTCCCGATGTTCTCGTTGTTGGATGATGCCTAGCACGACACGCCGCATCGCTGCATCCACAGATTGACCGTTGCAAACGAGGGCGATGTCGCCGATACCGGCCGTCCTTTCAGGCTTCCATCCTCCAGCATTTGCCCCCAATGAGCGCGACACCGTCCAAAACGATGGCTGCATTGTGGATGGCGGGCTGGCTGTCGCTGATGCTGGTCATGGCAGTTGCCGGGCGCGAGACCACGCGCGAGCTGAACGTTTTCCAGATCATGGAAGTACGCTCCATCATCGGGTTCACGCTGCTCCTGCCGATCATCTACCGTGCCGGCGGCTTCAAGGCAGTCGCGACCAAACGCCTGCCCCAGCACCTCGCGCGCAACGGGGTCCATTATTTCGCACAGCTCGGCTGGTTCTACGCATTGACGCTGATCGGGATCGGGCAAGTCGTCGCGATCGAATTCACCATGCCGATCTGGACCGCCGTGCTGGCCGCAACGTTCCTGTCCGAGCGCATGACGGTCTGGAAGATCGCCGCCATCGTGCTCGGCATCGTCGGCGTCGTCATGATCGTGCGGCCCGCCACCGGCGAGATCAATCCGGGCCAGCTGATCGCGCTCGGGGCCGCGATCGGTTTCAGCGTTTCCATGATTCTGGCGAAGTCGCTGACGCGGACCGAGAGCGCATTATCGATCCTGTTCTGGATGATCGTGGTCCAGGCCGTCGTGGGCCTGCTGCCGACGCTCGCTGTGTGGATCTGGCCGTCGCCTCGTTTATGGGGGTGGCTGTTCGTCATTGGCGTCTGCGGCACTTTCTCGCACTACTGCCTCGCCAGCGCGCTCCGGTACGCCGATGCGACGATCGTGGTTCCCATGGACTTCCTGCGGGTTCCACTGACTGCGACGGCCGGCTGGCTGCTCTATTCCGAGCGACTTGATGGCTGGACCGTGCTCGGCGCGGCGCTGATCCTGTGCGGCAACCTCCTGAATTTGAAGCCGGCACCAGCCGTCCCCGCCCGCGCGCAGTGAACCTCACGCCGCCTCGCGCGACAAAACGAAGTGGCCGTGTGATTCACGTTGGAGCGCATCTCCATCGTGCACATTCGGCCACACAGTAGCGGTTTGGACGCGACCTACTAGCCGTTTTGGTGGCACGAAGTCGGGCACTTCGTGTAGGTTCGTTGCCAATTCGTTGCTGCCTGCAATTCGATTCTGTTGGGGATCTCAGATGCGCTATCTCACCCTCCTCGCTTCGCTGATGTGCATGGCCCTGTCGGTCAGTGCCGCGAAGGCCGACCGCCGCGTCGCCTTCGTTGTCGGCAACGGCAACTACAAGAACGTCGCCCAATTGCCGAACCCGCCGATCGACGCCAAGGCGATGGCGTCCACGCTGCGCAATGTCGGCTTCGAAGTGATCGAAGGATCCAATCTCAGCCGCGACCAGATGACGGAGAAGCTGCTCGACTTCGGCCGCAAGGCGCAGGGCTCCGACATCGCGCTGTTCTATTACGCCGGCCATGGCATCGCCGTCAGCGGCACCAATTACCTGCTGCCCGTCGACGCCGACATCAAGTCGGAGATGGACGTCAAGCTGGGCGCCGCCATCAACATCGATCTGACGCTCGAGCAGACCATGGGCGATGCCAAGGTCAAGCTCGTCTTCCTCGATGCCTGCCGCGACAATCCGTTCGCCGCCAAGATCAAGTCGAACTCCGCGACGCGCAGCGTCAACGTGCAGAGCGGTCTCGCCGAGATGAAATCCGGTGAAGGCACCCTCATCGCGTTCGCCACCGGCCCCGGCCAGACCGCGCTTGACGGTCAGGAGGGCAACAACAGCCCGTTCACGCGTGCGCTGATCGACAACATCACCAAGCCCGGCATCGAGATCCAGCAGGCGATGACGTCGGTACGCGCCCAGGTCAATGAAGAGACCCGCAAGGGCCAGCTGCCCTGGGGCCACACCAACCTGACCGGCTCCGTCTATCTCAACCAGGCCCCGACGACCCAGGTCGCCAACGCAGCACCGACCGCTTCTGGCATGATGCCGACTGCGACCGGCGGCTCGGACGGCGTCGAGCTCGAATACTGGCGCTCGGTGAAGGAGTCCAACAAGCCGGAAGAGCTCAACGCCTATCTCACCGCCTATCCGAACGGTCAGTTCAAGGCGCTGGCGCTGGCACGCCTCGCTGCCATCAAGAGCGGCCCCTCGACCGCGACGCGCACCCTCAACGCCGGCGTTGATCCCGCGACCTTCACCGACGAGGCCACCCAGCTCACCGAGGATCAGATCGGCCTCGACAAGACCCAGCGCCGCGACGTGCAGCGTCGCCTCAACGGGCTCGGCTTCGATACCAAGCAGACCGGCGTGTTCAGCGACGAGACCCGCTCGGTGCTCAAGCGCTGGCAGTCGGCGCGCGGCTATCCCTCATCGGGTTATCTCAACAAGCACCAGCACAAGGCCCTGCTCTCGGAGGTTCAGGCCGCCCCGGCGACCGCGAGCGATACCAGCCAGAAAGCGGCCCGGCGCGCCGCCG
>NZ_JALBHA010000163.1:0-11873 GCF_023006445.1 Bradyrhizobium sp. SHOUNA76 | reverse complement strand
GGAAGGCGCGGGCCGGATCGTCGGCGGCCGCCCTTCCGGTTGCCCACACTCCTTCTGCGGTTGCGCAGCATCGCTACGCGTGTTCGGCCGCATCGTGCCGGGATTGAATCTGGCGGCCAACTGGCTGCGCTTTCCGCGGACGTCGCCGGCGCCGGGAATGGTCGCCGCGCGACATGGTCATGTCTTCGTCCTCGAGCAACATATCTCAGGCGATGTCTGGATGGCGTATGACGGTAATTCAGGAGGCCGGGCAACCCGCATTCACGCACGTTCGTTGCGGGGCTATGTGGTGGTCAATCCGCGGATTGCGTGATCTGCGCCTGCAGAAGGTGCAAGCCATGCTCCTGGCATGCTGGCCGTGTCAGGAGCCGCCCAGGCAAACGGCTGTTCCGCGGTCCCGCGGCATGAACTGATCCCGCCGAGAACAGATGTCGCCATGCCATTACTCCGCCTTGGCACCGTCGCTCCGATCGTGTAACGCGACACGAAAGTTGCCGGGACGGGATACCCATGGAGACTGCTGCCGACGACGCGGGCACCGCCACCCGCGCGCTGATCCTTGCGCTCGTCGCGTTGGCGTGCGGTCACATGCTCTCGACTCTGCTCCGCACCATTCCCGCGGTCAGCCTCGATCTCATGGCCGCGGATTTCCAACTTGAGCCGCAGACGCTGGCGAGCCTCACCTCGATCTATCCTTTCGCCTTCGCGGCGGCGCAGATCCCCGTTGGGGCGGCGATGGACCGGTTTGGCGTGCGACCGGTGTCGCTGAGCCTGCTCGCGGGGACCGTGTTCGGCGCGGTCGCGTCGGGATTTGCGACCGGCCCTGCGAGCTTCGCGGTCGGGCAGTTCATGCTGGGGGTTTCCACCTCGGGCATGCTGATGTGCCCGATGACGCTGGCAGCCAAGCAATTGTCGGCGGCGCGGTTCGGGCTGTGGTCGGGCGCGATCCTCTCGATCGGCAATATCGGCATGCTGCTGTCGTCGAGCCCGCTCGCCTTCGTGGTTGACAATTGGGGTTGGCGCGCCGGGTTCTGGATGTCCGCTCTCGGCGGAGTTGCGGTCACGCTCGCCGTGTTCGCGCTAGTGCCGAAGCAGGCGGCCGAACACAAGGACGAGTCCTCGCCGCTGTCGCAGATGATCGAGGTGCTCAGGCTCGGTCTCTCGCGTCCCTTGCGCGGCCTGATCGCGCTGGCCCTGGTGTCGCTGGCGACTTCGCTGGTGCTGCGCGGCCTGTGGGGCGGACCGTGGCTGATGCAAGTGAAGGGATTGTCGCGGGTCGAGGCCGGCAACCAGCTCGGCGCGTTCACGCTTGCGATGATCATAGGTCCGCTTCTTATCGGCATGATCGACCGCCGGCTCGGCCGCCGCCGCGATCTGGTGGCAGGCTCGCACATGGTCGGAGCGCTGCTGCTGGCGTTGATGGCGCTCGGGGCGCCGCATTATGCGGTCTCCGCGCTGTTCGGCGTGCCGGTGATGCCGCCGCAATACGACCTTGTGCTGTTGGTGCTCATTGGTCTTGCGACGTCGGCCCAGCCGCTGCTGTTCGGCATGTCGCGGCAGCTGGTCGACGCGCAGACGACGGGCAAGGCGCTCGCGGCCGTGAACCTCGCCTTCTTTCTCGGCGCGGCCTTGATGCAATCGGTGACCGGCGCGGTGGCGGCGCTCGCCGGGCTGCCGGCCGTGCTGCTGTTCATGGCCGCGATGCTGGCGATCGGCGTGCTGGTCTTCCTCGCCTATACGTCGCCGGCCGGAAGAACCGGGTGAGCCGTCCGCTCACGCCATCCTTGCATGCTCCCGGACCCATCAAGAAGCCCGAGATCAGTACCTCGCGACCACAGGTCCGCCGAAGCGATAATTGACCCTGAGGGTCGCTTGCTCGACGGTGAGCCGCGAGCTCGCTGTCCCCGTCGCGAATACCCCGCCGAATCCGTCGGGAATGGTGTAGGCCACGCTGCGGCTGCCGAAGTCGGTGTAGCGATACTCGCCTGCAAGGCTCCAGTTCGGATTGAACGCCCATTCGATACCACCGCCGACTGTCCAGCCCCAGCGCGTCGTCGAGCCTCCGTTCGCCGCCGTGAATGTGCTCCCGGGCAGGCTAATGCCGGGGCCGTTGACCACGGTGGTCCTGGAACCGCCGATCTCGGCGATGGCGGCGCCACCGGTGACGTAGAACAGCGCCCGGTCCACCGTGACGCCGGCGCGACCGCGGAACGTAGCCATCCAGTCGATATGACCGAAATCGATGGTCACCGTCTGCGTCACCGGCGGTGCAAAGGTCGGGGCGCCGAAGGTGCGCGAAGCGCTCCCGCTGCTGCCGTTCAATCCCGTCCCAACCGCGTCGGCTTCCACGCCGAGGACGAACTGCTGGACCTGCCAATTGTAGCCGATCTGGCCGCCGCCGATGACCCCGCTTCGGCGGCCGTCACCGGCAATGGTGCCGGTCTGCCCAGGAACAATGGTCAGAACAGCTGCGACCGGCGGCAGCACGCCGAACGCAGGAAACAGCGTTCCACCATCGCTGCTGCCGCTGCCGGGTGTCCAGGCGCCGCCGACATTGGCCCCGACATAGAACCCGGTCCAGTTGAAGATCTGCGCGGCGACCGGCGCAGGTCTCGCCTTGACCGCCATATCCGCAGCATTCGCCGCCACGACACCGAACAACAAGGCACTTCCCGCAATGGCCGCGATCCGCATCATCGTCCCCAATATATCTCGGCAGATGTCGGCGTGCCGCGGCGCCAGAAAACACCTTAAGCTAGTGGCGAATCGCGGTCGAAGCTGTCACCGGACAGCAACATCCGAACACATTATGCGCGATCGCTTCGCTCTTGCGGCACAGAAGCCGGTGGCTTCCGTGACCATGCGCGCCTGGCAACGCAGCGCTGGACTTCATGCGTCGAGGCCGCCTTGCACAACGGCGTGCTGCAAGAGATGCTGACATGGGATGCTGACAAGCATCGTGCATCAAGGGAATGAATTCATGCCTGTCGACACCAAAGCCGCCACCGACCGCCTCATGCGCTTCCTCGCCGTCGAGGGCGTGACCGGACAGGAGGCGGCGATCGGGCGCGAGCTGATGGCTGCGCTGAAGGAGAGCGGCGTGCCGGCAAAGGCGATCCGGCTCGACGATGCCAACAGCCGCATTCCGGTGCCGACCGAGACCGGCAACCTCATCGTCGACCTGCCCGGCCGCGGCACGCTGCACAACCAGCCGCGGATCATGTTCATGACCCACATGGACACCGTGCCGCTCTGCGCCGGTGCCAAGCCGAAGAAATCCGGACGCAAGATCGTCAACGAAGCCAAGACCGCGCTCGGCGGTGACAATCGCTGCGGCTGCGGCGTGCTGGTGACGCTGGCGGCCGAGCTCGCCAAGCAGAAGCTCGATCATCCGCCGATCACGCTGTTGTTCTGCGTGCGCGAGGAGAGCGGGCTCTATGGCGCGCGCCACGTCAAGCTGGACGAGCTCGGCTCGCCCGTGATGGCCTTCAACTATGACGGCGGCTCGGCCTCCAACGTCATCATCGGCGCGGTCGGCGCCGACCGCTGGACTGTGGAGATCTTCGGCCGCGCCTCGCACGCCGGCGTCGCGCCGGAGCGCGGCATCTCCTCGACCATGATCATGGCCCTCGCACTCGCGGACGTGAAAGCCGGCGGCTGGTTCGGCAAGGTGGTGAAGGGCAAGCAGCAAGGCACCAGCAATGTCGGCCCCGTCACCGGCGGCGAGGGCCGTCCCGCGGGCGATGCCACCAACGTCGTCACCGACTACGTGCATGTGCGCGGCGAAAGCCGCAGCCATGACGGAAAATTCTTCAAGGAGATCACCAAGGCCTACAAAGCCGCGTTCGAAAAGGCGGCCAAGAAGGTGACGAACGCGCAAGGCAAGTCCGGCAAGGTCAAGTTCAAGGCCGAGACCGACTATTATCCGTTCCGCATGAAGGACAGCCAGCCCGTCATCAAGCGCGCGGTCGAGGCCGTATCCGCAGTCGGCGGCACTCCGAATGTCCGCACCGCCAATGGCGGCCTGGATGCCAATTGGATGGTCCGTCACGGCATTCCGACCGTGACCTTCGGCGCCGGCCAGAACGAGGCGCATACGATCGACGAATGGATCAATCTCGACGAATACGATCGGGCGTGTGCGCTGGCGGTGCAGCTTGCGACGATGCGGTGAGCATAGAAGTAGCTTGTAGGATGGGTAGAGCGTTAGCGAAACCTATCGCTGCTTGCGAAGATGAAGATGATGGGTTTCGCTGCGCTCTACCCATCCTACAAACAAAAATAAAAATCGGGAGAGGAACATGCCGCACATCGCGAATATCGAATCCGCCCTCTACCGGATCCCCCTCCCCGTCACGCTGTCCGACTCCACGCATGGTGAGATCGCAGCGTTCGAGCTGATCACCTGCCGCATCCGTGATGCCGATGGCGCCGAAGGTGTTGGCTACACCTACACGGTCGGCCGCAATGGCGGCGCCGTCGCGGACATTCTCAAGCGCGAAATTCCGGGGCTGATCGAGGGCCGCGAGGCCGACGACACCGAAGCGATCTGGCATCATGTCTGGTGGGCGCTGCATTATGGCGGCCGCGGCGGGCCGGTGGTGCTGGCGCTCTCCGCGCTCGACATCGCGCTGTGGGATTTGAAGGCGCGGCGCGCGGGCTTGCCGCTGTTCCGGCTGCTCGGAGGGTTCGACGCGCACGTGCCGTGCTATGCCGGCGGCATCGACCTCGATCTCTCCGTCGATGCGCTGCTCAAGCAGACCGACGGCAACCTCGCCAAGGGATTTCGCGCCATCAAGATGAAGGTCGGCCGGCCCGACTTGAAAGCCGACGTCGCGAAGGTCTCCGCGATGCGACAGCATCTCGGCGACGGCTTTCCGCTGATGGCGGATGCCAACATGAAATGGACCGTCGAGGAGGCGATCCGCGCGGCTCGCGCGTTCGCATCCTATGACCTCACCTGGCTCGAGGAGCCGATCATCCCTGACGACGTCGCAGGCCACGCGCGCATCATGCAGGAGGGCGGTGTGCCGATCGCGGCGGGCGAGAATTTGCGCTCGCTGTGGGAGTTCAAGAACTACATCGCCAGTGGCGCGGTGTCCTATCCCGAGCCCGACGTCACCAATTGCGGCGGCGTCAGCGCCTTCATGAAGATCGCGCGGCTGGCGGAAGCCTTCAACCTGCCCGTCACCAGCCACGGCGCGCACGACATCACCGTGCATCTGCTCGCGGCCTGCCCGAACCGCTCCTATCTGGAGGCGCACGGCTTCGGGCTGGACAAGTACATCGAGCATCCGCTGGCGCTTCAGGACGGCATGGCGCTGGCGCCGGACCGCCCCGGGCACGGGATCAGTTTTGATTGGGCGGGACTTGCGAAGCTGGCGGGGTAGGGCGATCCGTAGCTGGGGGTGCGCCCCCTCTCCCGCTCGCGGGAGAGGTGAAGCGGAGCGCGTGGCGCGGCCGGTCTGCCCCAGCAGTACCGTGAGCTTTGCTGCACGCGAGCCATTCCAAGGCGCTTGATGTGTGCCGCTGATAATCCGCTATGGTGACGGCAACCGACATCTTGCGAGAGACCCTGCCTTGACACCCGAGCTGCACCAGAAACTGACCGAATGGCGCCGGCATCTGCATGCCCATCCGGAGCTCTCTCTCCAGGAGAAAGAAACCGCTGCCTTCGTGCAGGACAAGCTCACCGAGCTCGGCATTCCCTTCCAGGCGGGGATCGGCGGCCACGGCATCGTCGCGACCTTGACGCGCGGGCATGCGCAGAGCCGCGTCGGCTTGCGCGCCGACATGGACGCGCTGCCGATCACCGAGGATACCGGACTTGCCTACGCCTCCAGCACATCAGGCGTGATGCATGCCTGCGGCCATGACGGACACACCGCCTCGCTGCTCGGCGCCGCCGCGCTGCTCGCCACCGACACCGACTGGAGCGGAACGGTCGATTTCATCTTCCAGCCGGCCGAGGAAGGCTTTGGCGGCTCGCGCGCGATGGTCGCGGCCGGGCTGTTCGACCGCTTTCCGATGGAACGGGTATTCGGCTTTCACAATTGGCCGGGCCTTGCCGCCGGCACCATCGCCGTGCATGACGGCGTCGTCATGGCCTCCGGCGGGCGCATCACCATCACCATCGATGGCCATGCAGGCCACGCCGGCATGCCGCATCTGACGCGCGACCCGGTGATGGCAGCCGGCCATCTGATCGTCGCGCTGCAAGCGATCACCTCCCGCAGCGTCGATCCGCTCGACACCGCGGTGCTGTCGCTCTGCACGATCGAAGGCGGCACCGCGCCGAACCAGATCGCCGGACGCGTGACCATCCGCGGCACGCTGCGGTACCACCGCGAGGCGGTCAAGGGCGTCATCCTCGACGGGATCGAGCGCACCTGCGCCGGGATCGCGACGACCTTTGGCGTCAAGGTCACGCCCGAGATCGTCATGGGCGTCGGCGTCGTGATCAACACGCCTGATGAAGCTGGCTTGGCACGCATCGCCGCGGAGAAGGTGCGGGCCGAGCTGCGGCGTGACCTCGCGCCCAGCATGGCTGGCGAGGATTTTGCCCATTATCTGCAGCAGCGGCCGGGCGCCTTCGTCTGGATCGGCAACGGCGAACTGCGCGACGGCGCCGAGCTGCACGGCCCGCGCTACGATTTCAACGACGCGATCCTGCCGGTGGCATCGAGCTGGATGGCCGAAGTGGCCAAGGCGGCGCTGGCCTCGAACTGAAGCACGACAACATGAGGCGCAGTCGCTGCAACGAGGGAGCTGCACTCCCTCTCCCGCTTGCGGGAGAGGGTTGGGGAGAGGGTGTTTTCGCAATGGGACAATCCCCAAGAGGAGAAAGCCCTCACCCGCGCCATAGGCGCGACCTCTTCCGCAAGCGGAAGAGGTGAAGGAATTTCACGAAATCTCGCGCGGCAATTTCCAGCCCCGCCGGGGCTCGAAAGCCTCCTCGAGGCGCGCGACGTGATATCCCTCCGGGAAAAGCTGGCCGCCCTCCTCGTCGGCCACGGGAACGTCGGTCACCAGCCCCTCGATCAAGGCGGCCTCCCACACTCTTTCTCGGTGGGAAAGGGATCGCCGATCTGCTTGTTGCCTTCGAACAGCGCGTACATCGGTTCCGGTCCTGCGTTGATCAAGCTCACGAGCAACGTATCGGCGGCACGGACGTTCCTTCCGGCAAATGGCAACGGATGGCACGTGAAACATGGCGCGCGTTCTGATCGGCACCTCCGGCTGGCACTATGATTCCTGGCGCGGGCCGTTCTTTCCCGAGGGCGTGACGCTGAAGGAACAGCTGCGCTATTACGCCGGACAGTTCGACACCACGGAGCTGAACGGCGTGTTCTACCGCACGCCGACGCCGGACGCGGTAAAAGGCTGGCGCGAGCAGACCGGCGGCGACTTCGTCTTCGCCTGGAAGGCGTCCAAATTCATCACGCACTGGAAGCGCCTGTCGGAGCGCTCCGTCAACAGCCTCGAGCTGCTGGAGGACCGCATCTCACGGCTCGGCGGCAAGGCCGGTCCCATCCTGTTCCAGCTGCCGCCGCAATTCGAGGCGAACGCCGACCGGCTCGCGTCCTTCTTCAAGCTGTTGTCGCGGAAACGGCGCTACAGTTTCGAATTCCGTCATCCGAGCTGGTACCAGCCGCGCATCCTGCGAATGCTGGCGGACGAGAACATCTCGCTCTGCCTGTCCGACCATCACGACGCGCCGGCGCCATGGAAGCGCACCGCGGATTTCGTCTATGTGCGCGGACACGGGCCAAGCGGGCGCTATCACGGGCACTATACCAAGGCCGCGCTGGCGCAATGGGCCAAGCGCATCAAGTCCTGGAAGCGGCAGGGCTGCGACGTCTATGTCTATTTCGACAACGACCAGAAGAGCGCGGCGCCAGCCGACGCGCAGGCGTTGAAGCAATTGCTCTAGATGACACCGCCCTGCCGAAGCGCCGCGATCGCGGCCGCATCATAGCCGAGCTCGGCGAGGACGAGATCGGTGTGCTCGCCGAGCGTCGGCGGACGGCTCGCGATTTCACCCGGCGTTTCCGACAGCCGGACCGCAGCACGCGTCACCGGCGCGGGTTTCGGCAAGCCGGGATAGTCGACGTCCTGCATGAAGCCGACGGCGCGGATGTGCGGATGATCCAGCGCCTGTTGCGGTGAGAGCACGGGCCCGGTCGGAATCATCGCCTTGCCGAGCGCATCGACGGCTTCCTGCGTGGTGCGCTCGGCGCACCAGCGCGCCATCCGCTCGCTGATGACGGGGCCGTGGTTGCCGCGGCTGATATCGTCGGCAAAGCGCGGATCGTTCAGCCACAGCTCCTCCTCCCCCATCAGCCTCGCCCACCGCTTGAACAGCGGATGTCCGGTGACCTGGCACAGCACCCAGCCGTCCCTGGTGCGATAGATGTCGGCGGGCGCTGCGGTCTGGCCGAGATTGCCCGTCGGGACGCGGTTGACGTTGATCACCGCCTGCTCGATCAGCGTCGCATTGGTGAAGGACAGAGCGGTTGCGAGCAGCGCGCCCTCGACGACCTGCCCGCGCCCGGATCTGCCGCGCTCAATCAGCGCGGCGAGCGTGCCGAACGCGCAATGCAGCGCAGTGCCGAAATCGACCCAGTTCACCGCGGCGCGGTACGGCGGATCCCCGGTGCCCGTCATGTAGACCGAACCCGACATGACCTGCCCGACACCGTCGAAACCGACACGATCGGACCACGGCCCCGGTCCGCCGAATGCGGTCGCTGTCGTCAGGATGATGTCGGGCTTGATCGCCTTCAAGGACTCGTAATCGAGCTTCATCGCGCGCAGGGTCTGCGGCGGCAGATTGGCGACGACGACGTCCGCGGTCGCAACCAGGCGGCGCATCACCTCCTGCCCTTCCGGCTTCATCGGATCGAGCGTGACGCATTTCTTGTTGCGGTTGACCTGGAGGAACAGCGCGCCTTCGCCGCCCTCCCCGACCGGCGCCACGAAGCGATCCTCGCTGCCCTCGCGCTTCTCGACGCGGATGACCTCGGCACCGAACTCGGCCAGCAAGGTCGCGCAATAGGGGCCCGCAATGTAGCGCCCGAAATCGAGGACGCGCACGCCCTCCAGAACTCCTCCCATCGATCCCTTCCCTGAATTTTTGGAGAGATTACAGGGAACGGCTGCCACGGCAAGGTGGCAACGGCCATCGTGCGCTGCTCTCGACATTTCATCGGTGCCCCGTTTCGGCGGGCGGAAATTCTGCTCTAATATGCACCTGTCCATCCCCCAGCCAGAGCGCCATCCATGCCGCAACAATTCGACCGATCCGCAGAAGATCTCGGCAATGCCATCCATTTCGAACACGTCAACATCCAGGTTCCGGATCAGCGCCTCGCCACCCTGTTCTACGTCGCAGGGCTCGGGCTCACCCGCGATCCCTATCTGATGGTGTCGGACACCAATATGTGGATCAACGCCGGGCGGAGCCAGTTTCACCTGCCGAGCGGCAGGGCGCAGGTGCTGCGCGGCCATATCGGGCTGGTCATCGCGGGCCGCGAGGCGATGCTGGCGCGGCTTGCGTCGGTCGCGAAGAAACTCGAGGGCACGGCCTTCGCCTTCGCCGAGCGCAACGACCATATCGAGGCGATTTGTCCGTGGGGCAATCGCCTGCGCTGCTACGAGCCCGACGCCGCTCGCTTCGGGCGTATCGCGCTCGGCATTCCCTATGTCGAGTTCGACGTGCCCATGGGATCGGCGCGCGGCATCTGCGCCTTCTACCCCGAGATCATGGGCATGCCATCGGAGTTGTGGAATGGCGACGGCACGGTCGCCGCCGTGAAGACGGGCCGCAACCAGCATCTGTTGTTCCGCGAGACCGATCGGTCGCAGGGCGACTATGACGGGCATCACGTACAGATGTACATCACCGATTTCTCCGGCCCGTACCGAAAGCTCCTGGCGCGCAAGCTGATCTCCCGCGAGGACAATCAATACCAGTACCGGTTCTGCGACATCGTCAACCTCGACAGCGGCAAGCCTCTGTTCACGGTGGAACACGAGGTGCGCAGCGCCACCCATCCCATGTTCATGCGGCCGATGGTCAATCGCAATCCGACGCTCAATAACCGGAACTACGCGTACGGCCACGACCAATCGCTCTGGGCGATGGGACCGGACCAGTACGAGGGCTAGTTCCTCATGCCGCCGATCGATCCACCAAGCCGTGCTGGAGCGAATCGAGCAGGCGCTGCTCGCGCTCGATCCGGGCGCGATAGAGTTCGCGTTCGCTCTCGCTTCTGGCACTGGCCAGCAACATGCGATAGTGCCCGATCACCTTCTCGCTGCCGCTGATGAGGAGGTTGCGGACGTCACTCATCGTTCCGCTCCCGCAGCAGTGGACACCGATGGCATGTTCGGAAGGCTGAATGCAGCCGGGAAGGCATCGCCGGTAAGAGCCTCGAGCGCGGTCTGCTCCTCGGCGAGGCGTCGTTCGATAAACCGGCGCTCGATGTCCGACAGCCTGGTCTTCAGCAAGCGTCGATAACGAGACAAATTGTTGCGGTGCGCGCGGATGCGGGCGATATCCTGATCGAGCATCGTCGTCACTCCTGACGGTCTTTCAAGGTCCTTTTCGATTTTGCGGTGCAGGAAGAAAAATCTTCCGGCGCAAAAAAATATTCAGGCGCGTTGTCCTGTCAAGACGCTGTTTCGCCGCCCCCGTCGGCGCCGGCGGCCTCTCGAAAAAAAATCTCGCACCCCCTCTTGCAAGGTCCTTGCGCCGCTCTAATTCGTTTTTCGCCGCGAGAGCGGTGCGCCGGATGCCCAATCGGGTCCGGCGCGGGCGCCGGGCCGGGGTCTTCGGACCCGTTTCCGATCCCCTGTCTTGCGCTCCTTCGTAACCATCTTGCTCTTTGGAGGACTTGGTATGAGGACCACCTTTGACTTCGCGCCGCTGTGGCGCTCCACCATCGGCTTCGATCATCTGGCCGACCTCGTCGACAGCACGCTGCGCCAGGCGGGTGAGGACAATTATCCGCCCTACAACATCGAGCGCTCCGGCGAAGACCAATACCGGATCACGCTGGCCGTGGCGGGCTTCGGCGTCAACGACATCAGCGTGACCGCCGAACAGAACGCGCTCACCATCGAGGGCCGGAAGCCCGACAGCGCCACCCGCGAATATCTCTATCAGGGCATCGCGGCGCGTCCGTTCCGCCGCGTGTTCAATCTCGCGGACTACGTCCAGGTGAAGCAGGCGGCTTTCCAGGACGGTCTCCTGGTCATCGACCTCCTGCGCGAGATTCCGGAAGCCATGAAGCCGCGCCGGATCCAGATCGCGGGGGCTGCGTCACCGCAGATCGAGCAGAGGAAGGCTGCCTGATCGCGCCGGGCGCGGTCGCCGTGCCCCGACCACCGCGGCGGACGGCGATCCCCTCGCCGTCCGCCGATCAAACCATCCCTTCGAAAGGAGTGTAGAGGGAGACCAGAGATGACCAACGCCAATGCGACCACGGGCGGTCTCGGCTCGCTGTTTCATCCCGCCGCGCATTATGCATCGCCGAACGCCGTCCTCGACGACGGCAAGCTCTCGACAGCGGAGAAGCGGATCATATTGTCGTCGTGGGCCTCGGACATGTACGCCGTCGAATCCCACCCGGCGCTACGCGAAATTCCGGGCATGGATCACCCGATCCGGCTTGCAGACATCCTCGCCGCGCTGCGCAAGCTCGATGACGACGACGATGACCCGCCGCCCCGCGGCGGCGTCCCGATGCGGCTGCGGCGGGCCTGGGGCGCCGCCACCCCGGGTCCGGAGACCGCCCGGGGGTGAGTTTTGGCGTCTTCTTGTTTGCTTCGACAAACGGCACCCCAGAGTCATGGCTTGGCGCCACCCA
>NZ_JALBHA010000162.1:0-11888 GCF_023006445.1 Bradyrhizobium sp. SHOUNA76 | reverse complement strand
TCCGGCGGACGGCGCCCCCGCCGACCGCGCGCGGAGTTGGCCGCTAGCGATCGCCCGGTCCCCGCAAGGGACGGCATCGTTGGGATAACGCGCATCGCCCGCGCTCAACGGTATCTAAACACTACCTTCAAACCACTGAGCGAACAACGCAATTTCCATGCAGCCTACTGTGCATGGGGTTGTTTTCCAGTTTTGCGAATGGCGCCAAGCAGTGCCCTCGATCAGCGCCGGGCAAAGCTGCCGTCTCGCGCCTGTCCTACAGCAGCGCCAGCAGCACGAGGCCGATCACCAGCACCACGAAGCCAGCCGCTGTCGCGGCGGCGAAAGACCGCTCTACGTTATCCATGATGCCACCCCGTTGCCGGCGTGCCACGTTTCCCCCATGGCTGCGCCGAACGGTTTGGAATCTTGCCGACGGGTGTGTCCGCAGTTGTGCGAACGGATGTCGAAATTGGGACGGGTGCGGGGCCAGTCTGCGGCCTCAGCATCGAGCCCGGAAATCTGTCTGCCGCCTGTCAGGCTGCCGTAAGCGGAGCCCGCTAGGATGATGTGGCTATGGTGTTGCAGCCCAGCACCTCAGCCTCCAATAACTCTCTGCCCCGCTTGGCTCTCCCCAGGCGGGGTTTTTTCATGCCTGGCTGCCGGCGCGCGGTTCCCGCTCCTCCTGCGTCAGGCGCATCGCGAAGGCGCGGATCGCGGGCGCCGCCAACAGCACGATCGGCAGCATCGCGGACCAGGCGATCAGCCACGACACCATCCAGTGCCCAGCGAAGATCATCGCACTGTCCGCGGGATAGCTGGCGATCCCCGCCGCGATCAGCGAGGTCAGTCCGGACTGGATGATTCCGAAGACGAAGTGACTGTAGCGGCGGGGAATGCCGAGCATGACGGGCCCATGTTGCTTGCCGTCACACGCCAAGCAAAGCACATGCCGCAGCATGGAATCGGTCCCTGGCCGGGTCCCCCACGGGCGGGTCTCGGTACCTGAACGCACCGGGACGTAAGCTCAGGAACTCTGTTCATGGTCGGAGAACCACGGGGATCCGACAGTCTCGCTGACGGACCGGAGTCTTAAACACGGCTTCACTTGTTTCGGGGCGCGCGCTTTCGAGAGATCCTTGAACTATCCGGGGCTTACCGACAGATTTAGCTTGTCTCGGGAATATCAAGACGACCAGCATGTTTGCAATCATGGACGTGAATCGTGGGAGGTCGCCATGAATCACAGGGGCATCGAGTTCACCGTCGCCAAGACGGCGATTCCCGGAATCTGGCAATGGCAGTTCCGGATCGGCGAGCAGATCAAGACCGGCCGGACCGAGACGAAAATCGATCTGCTCGCGATCCGGCGCGTGCAGCTGCGCATCGATCGGGAGCTGAAGCGATCGGCCGAAAGGCCGCCAGAAGCGGCGGGATGAAATCCGCGGCATCATCCGTAGCCGCCCGGAATTGATCTGACGCTGGTTTGGGATTGGAGTGCGCGCGCCCATGGCCTTGGGGACGAGGCCATCACGCGCGCGATTCGGTGCCAGCCATGCCGCTCTATTTCTTTCGAATCCGGAACGGCCATTATTCCGGCTGCGCCGACCAGGCGACGGAATTTGCCGATCGCGATTCGGCCTGGAAAGAGATGACCAGTGTCTGCGCCGACATGACCGCCGGCCTTGCGCGCAAGCTCCAGGAAAATTCCGAATGGCACATGGAGCTGCTGGACGAGGCCAAGGAGCCCGTGTTCCGGATCCGCATCGTTGCCGAAACCCTCGGCTAGCAAGGCCTCCGGACCAGGCCGGCTTCAGTCCGCGCTGGGCAGCCGCCGCATGGTGAATTCGATGTCGCCGCCGGGCAGTTCGCGCCAGGTCTCGACCGCGCTCATATAGCCGGCCTTGGGGTAGCGGGCGAAGAAGGCCTGCGCCCGTTCCCGCGCCGCCGCACGCGGCAGCGTGAAGGTCTCGCGCAGGTAGCCGTCGCCGACCGTTTGGCCGGGCTTGCCGGCCGGCTTGCGCCGGCGCGCCATCCGCTCGGCAAGATCCCGCGGACGATCGGCCATGCCCTGCTCTCCTCTACGCGCTACGCTCGGAGTCAATGTAGGGCGCGGGCCGGATGAAGAGGAGTCCTGTTCGAAGGGCGTCCTTGCCGCCCCCGGAACGGAGCCGCGGTCAGTTGGCAGCCGTGCCGCTCTTGCTCTTCTTCGGCGCGCTGGTTGCGGCCGATGCCTTCGGCGCCGCCGACTGTTTCGGGGGATCGGAGCGCATGCCGCCCCAGGGATCGTTGGACGCCTTGGTGTCCGGAATCTTCTTCAGCGTTTCCTTGTAGGCCTTGTCACGCTCGGCTTCGGCGGCCCTCTCCTCCGGGGTCTTGCTCGGGGCATCCTGCAGCAAATTGAGTTGGGGCATTTGCGCGTAGGCAGGTCCCGCCACCACCGCCAGCACCGCGGCCAAACGGAAAAGCTTCATCGTCCACTCCTTGATCATCCATGAGGCACGGATCGCCCGCGCCTCGTCATCCTTGTCGCCGCCGGTCGTGGCCGCCGGGGCCGTTCGGGCCCGTTAGAGCCGATCCGATCGGCACGATTTGGGGGCATGCAGCCAATCGTCCCAGATCGGACCGCATTTGGTGCAGCCGCTCAGCGCCAGGCCGAGCGCGACCATAGAGAAGACGAGGACACACCGACGCAACATCATCCACCCCTACCCAAGCCAGGCATCATATCGGCCCAAGTCAGGCATTTTCAAGCCGACGGGACCGGTGCGAGACCGGGTGACTTTGCCGCGCCGATGCGCGCACAATGGGACGAAACATCAGGCAATACAGGAGAGTGCGACAGCAATGCAAATGCAGCCAGACGCCGAATTCGGCCTCTCCGACGCCAGACGCATCCTCGGCGAGGTTTTTGCGCCCTGGATCCAGGATCTCAACCTCGCGGTCGAGCGCGTCGAGCACGCGCAGCCGGCGGATGTGCCGGACTGGCAGCCAGGCGCGCTCCTGCGCATGCCGTTTTCGGGGCGGCTGTGCCGGAACGGCGGCGTGGTCTGCGGCCAGGCCCTGATGGCGCTCGCCGACACTGCGATGGTGATCGCGATCCTCGCTGCCAATCGCGGCTATCGCCCCATGACCACGGTCGACCAGACCACGCATTTCATGCGCGCGGTGTCCTCCTCGGACGTGCTGGCGGACGCACGCGTGGTGCGGCTCGGGCGTACCATGAGCTTTGGCCGCGTCACGCTGCTCTCGGCTGCCGACAGCAAGCCGGTGGCGATGGTGTCGAGCGCGTTCGCAATGCTGCCGGGCTGAGCATCAACTCAAAAGACGAGAACCGCGCGAGCGCAAAGCGCACCGCGGCTCTCCATCGCGTTTGCATCGAAGCGAGAGGCCGAAGCGCGATTGCAGTTGCGCTTCGGTCGCACGATTCAAATCACTTGCCGAGCACTTCGTCTGCCGCGGTGACGATGCTGGCGGTCGGATTCTTTCCGCAATAGGCACCGAATTTCTTGGCGTTCTCGATGAACACGTCGGTGTCGATGATCGCGTTGTCCTCGTCGCCCTTGTACCAGCCGTCCATCCAGGTCAGCACGACCTGGATATTGTCTTCGCCGCTCTCGAGGAACTGCTTGCAGCTCATGGTCGAGAGGTCCCACTTGACGGCGTGGGCGGGCATCGACGACAGCGAGAACGCGGCGGCGAGCAGAAGCGAAAGCGTGGTCTTCATCGGAATCTCCATCGGCGCGTAACGCCATAAAAGAAGGGCTTGTGAGTAAAGTCGGCGGGAAGTGACTGGCCGCTCCAGCGTCGCAATCGAAGTCTGAAGCGCTGTGCAAGTAGCGCCAGTATTGAGGAGTGACAAGCGCGTCGGCCTCGCCTTCGTGCAATAATGCGCACGATGTGAACGAGCGTTCGCATCGCATCCACAGCACGGTTATGATTGCGTGATGCGACGACGGCGCTGCCCTGCAAGCGCGCGATCGCGGGCACCTCGTCCTCGATCCCGTGAGTGACGCCGCCTCAGATGTCACGATCAGCGGGATGCTGATTGATCACGGCCCCTCGGATCGTAGCGCCACCTCCGCGCACCCGTGCGGGCGCGCAACCCCGTTGAAGCGCCAGAGCCCGCCTACCCTATTTCGGCTTCTTGGCGGGTTCGCTGGGGCGGGCTCCGCCCCAGGGGTCGTACTTGTCCTTGGGTTCGGGGATACGCTCGAGCGCGGCCTTGTAGGCCTTCTCGTCGACCTTGGGCTTGTTGTCCGCCGGCTTGGCGGGGTCAGTGGCTGGCCGCCGGCTCTGCGCCTGCGCCGAGGCGGCCGTCAATGCCAGCACGGCGGCCGCTATGACCAAGATCCTCATTGGTGGCAATCCCCTTCGTCTGGGGTACAAACTTAGCCTGCAATTCCGGAATATGAAATGCCGCGCGTTCCAGGACTTCAGCAAATCTTGATCGCCGGGGACTTCGCCGGATCGCATTGCTACCTATCTGTTGGCCCGCAGGGGACCTTCACGGATGTTGCGGACTATTGCTCATGCGGCGCTGCTCGCCGGCGCGCTCGCGCTCGGTGCCTGCGGCGTTGCCGACAGCCGCGCGCCGGTGCCGGAGTTCATGCGTATGAAGGAAGCCGAGCAGCCGCCGCCCGAAGCGCCTCCCGACGTCAAGCGCTTGGTCCGCGAGCAGATCGATGTCGTCTTCCTGACCACCTCCTATCCGCGCGAGGTGCACGTCGCCCCGCCCCATCGTGAGGTGCGCGGACCGGGCTGGACCTCCTGCGTGCGCGCGCAGCTCACCTCCGCGACCGGCACTTCGCTCGGTCCCCAGACCTACATCGTAACGATAACAGGGGGAAAGGTTGTCGACCGCCGGCGTGCGGAAGCCGACGACATCTGCGGGACGGAGACTTACGAGCCGATCTAGGAACCGCCCAAAAGACGGGCAGTTCCGGGAAAAACCAGCATCGCGGCGGGAACGATCACCGCCTCCCCTTCTTGTTACCGCCGAGGGCAGTTTCGGAGGAGGACAGGATGAAGACATTCACGATTGCGCTGTTGGCGGGCGTCGGTGCTTTGGCAGCCGCGTCGAGTGCGAAGGCGTCCGATATTTACACGAGCAGCGAGTACACCAATCCGGATCTGGTCCAGCAGGTACGGCTTGTCTGCGACGACGCCGGCCGCTGCTATCGCACCCACGGCGGTTCGCGCGTGATCGTGCGCGATTCCTATAATTCCATGCCGCGCGAGCGCTATTACGAGCGCCGGTCGTATCATCGCGACTGGGATGACGGCCCGCGCGCCGGCGTCGGCATTCGCGCGCCCGGCGTCAGCGTCGGCGTGGGTGTCGGCGACGACCGCTGGTAATGACCGCGAGGTAAGGCAAAGGACCGGACGACGATCGTCGCCCGGTCCTTTTCGCGTCAGACACCGACGGCGCCCCTCAGCCGGAAGCGGCTTGCTGCTGGAACTGCTCGTACGCCCCGATCGCATCGGCCGCGTACATCAGCGACGGCCCGCCGCCCATATACACGGCCATGCCGAGCGTCTCCTCGATCTCTTCGCGCGTCGCACCGAGCTTGACGAGCGCCTCGGCGTGAAAGCCGATGCAGCCATCGCAATGCGCGGCCACGCCAAGCGCCAGCGCGATCAGTTCCTTGGTCTTCTTGTCCAGCGCGCCGTCGCGCGTGGCAGCCTGAGCGAGTGCGGAAAATCCCTTCATCGTATCGGGGATGTCGTTCCGCAGCTTGCGCATGTTGGCGGAGATTTGCCTGACGATTTCAGGATAGTTCTTGTCCATGATTTTGACTCTGCAGTGACTTCAGGTTTCGAGCGGATCGGCCGGCGCGACGAAGCGCATCAGCGACGGCCGGTCGGCGACAAAGCGAGCGAGCACCATGCCGGCACACATCGCCGCGACGAAGATGAAGCCGGAAGAAGACCCGAACCCGAGCGCGGTCAGCGCCGGCCCCGGACAGAAGCCCGCCAATCCCCAGCCGATCCCGAAGATCGCAGGACCCGCGACGATTCTGAAATCGATGTCTCTTCGCGTGGGGAGATAGAATCGTTCGGCGAAGATCGGACGCGCGCGCCTCAGGACGCGGCCAAAGCCGATGAAGGTCACGGCCACCGCACCGGCCATCACGAAGGCAAGGCTCGCATCCCATGTCCCGGCCGGAATGCCGCCGATGTCGAGGAAGTTCAGAACCTTCGCCGGGTCGGACATGCCGGAGACGATGAGACCGAGACCAAAGATCAGGCCGATCACGAATTGAATGAGAATGGCCATCGGCGTCAGCTCCAGTGCCGCATCACGAAGACGGTCGCTATACCGGCTGCCATGAAGACGACGGTCGCAACCAATGAGCGCGGCGAGAGTCGCGACAGGCCGCAGACGCCATGGCCGGAAGTGCAGCCGCTGCCCCACACCGAGCCGAAACCGGTGAGCAGTCCGCCGACAACCAGGATCGCCGTTCCCGCCTCGATCGTCTGCGGCGGCAGGCTTCCCGTGGCGAGCCGCACCAGCACGGGTGCGGCGACAAGACCGGCGACGAAGGCCAGCCGGCCGGCGAATTCGCCGTCCTCGTAGGGCGGAAACAGCCGTGCCGCGATGCCGCTGACGCCGGCGACGCGTCCCTTCGCCCACATCAGCAGGACTGCGGACAGGCCGATCAGCGCGCCGCCCATAAGCGAAGCCATTGGCGTGAAAGACGTCGCAACCATTCGACCCTCCGGACTAGCGCGCCCCTCGCGGGCAGCGAATAGCATTATATCAGCTGTCGCGCCTTTCCTCGGCGGCGCTATCGCAGCATCTCGGCAAGATGCGCGCATTGAGCCTGGTCAAATCCAGACGGGACGGCCAGACGATATACTACAGCGTCGCGAGCGGAGAGTTCCGCACGGTGCTGGAGACGCTGTACCGCCTCTTCCGCACCCCCGGATAGGGCCCTTGCCGCTCCGGACGCCAGGAGCGCCATGACCGACGATACCTTCATCGAAGGACCTCTCTACGAGAAGCGGAAGAAGGTCTATCCGCAGTCGGTCCAGGGCCCGTTCCGCCGCATCAAATGGGCAATCCTCTGCCTCACGCTGGGGACCTATTATCTGTTGCCGTTCGTGCGCTGGAATCGCGGACCCGGCCTGCCCGACCAGGCCGCGCTGATCGATCTGCCGCATCGCCGCTTCTATTTCTTCTTCATCGAGCTGTGGCCGCAGGAGGTCTACTATTTCACAGGCCTCCTCATCATTGCGGCCATGGCGCTGTTCCTGATGAACGCGGTCGCGGGCCGGCTGTGGTGCGGCTACATGTGCCCGCAGACGGTGTGGACCGACCTGTTCTACGCCGTCGAGCGCTGGGTCGAAGGCGACCGGCGCGAGCGCATGCGGGGCGACAAGCATTGCTGGACGTTCGGTCACATCCGAAAGGTCGCGCTGAAGCACTCTCTCTGGATCATGATCGCCTGGTGGACCGGCGGCGCCTGGGTGCTGTATTTCGACGACGCACCGACGCTGATGAAAGAGCTCGCAACCTTCCAGGCCCCGTTCATCGCCTATCTCTGGATCGGCATCCTGACCGCGACGACCTATGTCTTTGCCGGGCACGCCCGCGAGCAGATGTGCATCTACATGTGCCCGTGGCCGCGCATCCAGGCGGCCCTGACCGACGAATGGGCGCTCAACGTCACCTATCGCCGCGACCGCGGCGAGCCGCGCATGTCGGTGAAGAAGGCGGATGCCGCCCGGGCGCAAGGCGATTTCGCCGGCGATTGCGTCGACTGCCACCAATGCATCAATGTCTGCCCGACCGGCGTCGACATCCGTCACGGCATCCAGCTCGGCTGCATCCAGTGCGGCCTGTGCATCGACGCCTGCGACAACGTCATGCGCGAGATCGGCCGGCCCAAGGGACTGATCGGCTACGACACCGACATCAACATGCAGCGCCGGCGCGACGGCAAGCCGCCGATCTACCGCATCGTCCGCCCGCGCACGCTGATCTATGCCGCGACCATCACCATCGTGGGCAGCATCATGCTCTACACTCTCGCTACGCGCGCGACGATGGACGTCAACGTGCTGCACGAGCGCAATCCCCTCTTCGTCCAGCTCTCGGATGGCGGCGTGCGCAACGACTACACCGTGCGCATTCTCAACAAGGGCGCGCAACGATCGTTTGCGCTCGAGGTCTCCGGACTGCCCGGCGCGACCATTCGCGTCGCCGGCATCGAGGCCGGCTCGGACGGCAAGCCGATCGTTGAGGTTGGGCAGGACCAGACCCGCGAAGTCAGGCTGTCGGTGCAGGTCGGTCCTGGCGACCTGCCGAGGACCTCGCGCGACGTCGATATCGCCATCACGGATACGGCCAGCGGCGGACGGGCAAGCGCGCGGGATCATTTCGTGCCCGGCGACAAGCAGAGTCAGCATTGAGCATCCGGCGCCGCATGCTCAACGAGACGTTAATATTACCGCTCGAATTGAAGCGGCGTGCCAACGGTATTTTCCATTCTTTGCGCTAAGGATGACCTGCGTAACACGGGCTCAGCCCGCGTGATTGGGGACGACGGGACGTGGTCGACATCGCGCAACAGGCGGCGATCAATCCGGCATCGGCAAAGGATGCCGGAGTCGCGCGCGCGGGCGTCCCGCTCACGACGATCGACCCCGGCCAATGGCGCGCGCTCGCGCAGCGCGCGGTCGAGCCGAACGGATATTACCTCCCGGCCTGGGAGCTCGCCGTCAGCGCAACCGCGCGCGGCCGAACCGAAGCCTCGGCCTTACCCGCATTCGACGGTTCTTCGACGCGGCTGATCGGGCTGATGCCGGTGATCTCGCTGTGGCGCGCCTGGAAGATACCCCTGCCCGCGCTGGTGAGCGCGCATCCCTACGGCACGCTGTGCAGTCCGCCGATCGACCGCGACGCGCCGATCGAGGCAGCCGCATCTCTGTTGCAGAGGGCGCGCGAAGCCGGCGCGCATGCGCTCGTGCTGAATGACGTCGCGCTCAACGGTGCTGCGATGAATGCACTCAGCCAGGTCCTGAGCCGCGACGGCCTGAAGCCGCGCGTGCTTTCCTCCTACGTCCGCGCCAGCCTCGATGCGACGCAGGACAGCGAAACGCTGCTGCGCGACGCGCTCGGCACCAAGAAGCTCAAGGAGCTGCGCCGCCTGCGCCATCGCCTCGAAGAGCACGGCCCTGTTACGTTCGACGTGGCACGCCGGCCTGACGAGATCGCGTCCGCGCTCGAAACATTCTTGCAGCTCGAGGCCAGCGGCTGGAAAGGCCAGCGCGGCACCGCACTGGTCCAGCATGCGGGTGATGCGACCTTCATTCGCCGCGCCGTCCCGGCGCTGGCTGAGACCGCGCAGTGCGAGATCATCACGCTTCGCGCCGGCGCGACGCCGATTGCCGCCGGCATCGTGCTGCGCCATCAGGATCGCGCTTTCTTCTTCAAGCTCGGCATCGACGAGCGCTTTGCAAGATATTCGCCGGGCGTGCAGCTCACGCTCGACCTCACCCGCCATCTCTGCGCCGATCCCGCCATCGCCAGCGCGGATTCCACTGCGGGCGCCGACCACCCCATGATCAACCCGATCTGGCGCGGACGCTTCGCAATTGGTGACGTGCTGATCCCGCTGCGCCGGCACGATCCGGTCGTCGCGCTCATTTACGGAGCGCTGGTCGGCGTCAACGCGGCGCATGAGGCTGCGCGCCGCATGGTTCGCCGGCTCCGCAAATAAGCGAAAGCTACTCCGCCGCCTGCGCGTTGATCTCCTCCGAGACCTGGCGGATGGCGCGGGCGAGCAGGTTCGGATCCTGCGCGCCGGAGACGGCGTATTTCTGCGCGAACACATAGGTCGGCACGCCGGAGATGCCCTTCTCAGCGGCTTCCTGCGCGTCGGCCGAAACGCGCGCGACGTCCTCGTCGGTGGCAAGGCGCTTGCGCACGTCCTCGGCATCGAGGCCGATGTCGGCGGCCGCCTGTACCAGCACGCTCACATCGGTGAGATCGCCGCCGTCGCGGAAATACAGCTCCATCAGGCGCTGCTTCATCTCGGGCGCCTTGCCGATCGCTTCCGCCCACAGGATGAGGCGATGGCAGTCGGTCGTGTTGGGCTGACGGGCGACCAGCTCGGGCTTGTAGAGAAGGCCCTCTTCGCTTGCGGCCGCAACGACGCGCCCGGCGATGCCCTTATAGGCCTCCACCGAACCGAACTTCTGGGTGAGATAGGCCTCGCGGCTGATGCCCTCGCGTGGCACCCAGGGATTGAGGAAGAACGGGCGGAAATTGAGCTTGACCGGAACGTCCGGAACGAGCGCGAGCGCGCTCTCGATCCGGTGCTTGCCGATATAGCACCAGGGGCACACCACGTCGGAGACGACGTCGATCTGGAGCGGTTTGAGCGTGCTCATGTCAGGCGCCTCCTTCGGGCAATACGGGTTCGCCGCAAGATAAGCCGAACCGGAGACGGCGCAAGGCACCGGACCTGCATGGCTCACGACTTCACCTCTGCGGTTATTGTGACAGGTCCGGCCCGCCGGGATACTCGCGGCCACGATCAAGCCCAGGGATCAAGAAGGGAAGACCGCAATGAGCGCCATTTTTAGGCCGGAAGGCCATCAATTCCGGGCCACGGAGCATGCCGGCGGTCCGTGGTCGCCGGACATGTTGCAGGGAAGCGCCACCACCGCCCTCATGACCCGCGAGGTCGAGCGTCTCGCCGCAGAATCCGGCTTCGCCGTGCGGCGCCTGACCTTCGATCTGTGGCGACCGGCGGGCCTGCGCGCCTTCAGGACCGTCAGCGAATTGCTGCGCGATGGCCGCAAGGCCAAGACCTTGCAGGTGCGGCTGATGGACGGCGAGACGGAGATCGGCCGTTGCACGGCACTGCTGACGGCGCCGAGCGCAGAATCGCCCGTCGATCCCTTTGCGAGGCCCGCGGCGGTCGACAAGGCGCCCGAGGCGGGTGCTCCACCGCCGGCTTTCGCGCAGAAATGGAGCCGCTATTTCCAGAACGTCTCGGTGCGGCTGATCGAGGGCGCGCTGGAAAAACCAGGCCCTGCGGCGGCCTGGATGCGGCTCGATGCGGCCCTGGTCGAGGGCGAGCCGAACACGCCGCTGTTGCAAGCGGTGCAAGCCGCGGACTTTTCCAGCGGCGTCGCGCAGATCGTCGACATGCGCGACTGGACCTTTATCAACCCGGAGATCAGCCTCTATTTCTTTCGGCCGCCGGAGGGCGAATGGATCCTGATCCGCGCCACGACGCGCGTCGGCGCCAATGGCGCGGGCCTCACCACGGCGACACTGAGCGACCGCAAGGGACCGTTCGCGGAGGTGATGCAGGCGATGAGCTTCGAGCGGCGCGAGCCCGTGCAGGCTCAGGCGTCCTGAGCCGCGAGCGCGATCAGCGCGGCCTCGGATGCGGCATCAACAGGCATGAACATCTCGACGCGAAGCTCCTGCAGCGTCACGTCCTGCGGCGTGCCGAGCGTCAGCACCGCACCGATCAGGCCGATGCCGACGTCGCCCTTGCGCAGACGCACCTCGCAGAGCGGTCCCGGCACGGCGCTGTCCTCGATCCCAAGTGCGGGAAGCTCCGGCAGCCGCATCAATTCGCGCCAGGTCGATTGCAAGGCCTCATCGAGCGGCGCAGCCATCGCTTCATGGCGCGCACGCGACAGCAGAGCAGCCGCGACGGCGGGCCAGTTCTCGATGAACGGCTTGAGCTCGTTGGGCGCGAGGAACATGCGCATGTGATTGAGCGGCCGCTGCATGCGCTCAGGGCCGAGCAGCATGGTCATCAGGCGCGAGGCGGCGCGATTGGCCTGCTTCACATTCCAGCGCCGGTCGGTCACGATCGCTGGGAACGGCTCGTGCCGTCGCAGCAGAAGATCGATGGCGCGCCGCGCATCGGCAAGCT
>NZ_JALBHA010000161.1:0-11902 GCF_023006445.1 Bradyrhizobium sp. SHOUNA76 | reverse complement strand
GGCGGTCGACCAGGTCCTGGTGCTGCGCGACGGCCGCATGCAGGCGTTCGGCCCGAAGGAGCAGGTGCTCGCCCAGGTGCTGCAGCCGCGCGTGACGCCGCCGGCACCGATCAAGATCGTCAGCGAAGGCGGAGTGGCCAAGCCATGAGCACGATGGCCATCGGCGGCCCGAAGCCTGCCGCGAAGAAGACCGTGCGTGAATCCATCAAGTTTCACCTGATCCTCGGCCTCGTGATCGTGGTCGTCCTTGTCGTCGGTCTCGGCGGCTGGGCGTCGACCGTTCTGATCTCAGGTGCGCTGATCGCGCCGGGGCAGATCGTGGTCGAATCCAACGTCAAGAAGGTGCAGCACCCGACCGGCGGCGTGGTTGGCGAGGTGCGCGCCCGCGATGGCGACCTGGTCAAGGCCGGCGACATCGTGGTGCGGCTCGACGACACCGTCACCAAGGCGAATCTTGCCATCGTCACCAAGAATCTCGACGCCGCGCAGGCGCGCGCGGCGCGATTGCAGGCCGAGCAGCGCGGTGTCGACAGAATCGAATTTCCGCAGGCCCTGCTCGAGCGCGCCATCGATCCTGACGTCAAGCTGCTGCTCTCCGCCGAAACCAAGCTGTTCGACGTCCGCGTCAACGGCCGCACCGGACAGAAGGCGCAGCTACGCGAGCGCATCACGCAGCTCAATGAGGAAATCTCGGGCCTCAGCGCCCAGGAGAAGGCGAAGGACCAGGAGATCTCGCTGGTGCAGAACGAGCTCACCGGCGTGCGGGAGCTCTACGACAAGCGTCTGGTGCAGATCTCGCGCCTGACCCAGCTCGAACGCGACTCGGCACGCCTCAACGGCGAGCGCGCGCAGTACATCGCCTCGCGCGCCCAGGCCAAGGGCAAGATCACCGAGACCGAGCTGCAGATCATCCAGGTCGACAAGGACGTGGTGAGCGAAGTCTCCAAGGACCTGCGCGAGACCAACGACAAGATCGGGGAACTGATCGAGCGCAAGGTCGCCGCCGAAGACCAGCTTCGCCGCATCGACATCCGCGCGCCGCAGGACGGCATGGTGCTGCAATCGACCGTGCACACGGTGGGCGGCGTCGTCACCGCCGGTGATGCGCTGATGCTGATCGTGCCGCAGGCCGACGATCTCCAGGTCGAGGCCAAGGTCAACCCGGTCGACATCGACAAGCTCCAGATCGGCCAGAAGACGCTGCTGCGCCTCTCGGCCTTCAACCAGCGCACCACACCGGAGCTCAACGGCCTCGTCAGCCGCGTTTCGCCCGACGTCACCACCGACCAGCGCACCGGTCAGAGCTACTACACCATCCGCGTCTCGATGCCCGCCGAGGAGATCGCCCGTCTCGGCGACGTCAAGATGATTCCCGGCATGCCCGTGGAAGCCTTCGTCCAGACTGGCGACCGCACCATGCTGTCCTATCTGATGAAGCCGCTGCACGACCAGCTGATGCGGGCGTTCCGGGAGAAGTGACACGCGAAAGCGCGTCATCCGGGCGCGCTTAGCGCGCATCCGGGATCACGGACGGCAGACTCGGTCTCGTAGGGTGGGCAAAGGCGCAAAGCGCCGTGCCCACCATCTTTTTATGACGAGCGTATTGGTGGGCACGCTTCGCTTTGCCCACCCTACGGCATCTCCTTCTTTGCTATAGTTCGACTCGAGCCTCAGCAAACCGGCGGTCGACCCATGCAATCTCTCCCCTCCATCGCCACCGAATCCTTCTCCGACGCGTCCCTCGCCGTTGCCCGCCTGGAAGAGATCTACGAGCGCAACACGAAGTTCCTGCGCGACCGGTTCGAGGCCTATGTTGGCGGCGAAGCGATCACGACGCGGGTGCGGGCCTATTATCCCTTCGTCCGCGTCACCACCGCAACGCATGCGCGCCTGGATTCGCGCCTGGCCTATGGCTTCGTCGCCGGCCCCGGCGTGCACGAGACCAGCGTCACACGGCCGGATCTGTTCCGCAGCTATCTCGTCGAACAGATCGGACTGCTGATCCAGAACCATGGCGTTCCGGTCGAGATCGGAGAATCGTCCGAGCCGATCCCGATCCACTTCGCCTACCGCCGCGATATCAACATCGAGGCCGCCATTACCACCAGCGAGAATTCCGCCGTCGCACGGTCGCTGCGCGATGCGTTCGACGTGCCTGATCTCGCGACGATGGACGATTCGATCGCCGACGGCACGTTCGAGCTCCAGCCCGGCGCGCCCGAGCCGCTGTCGCTCTTTCGGGCCGCTCGCGTCGATTACTCGCTGCGCCGGCTCTATCATTACACCGGCACCGACCCCGAGCATTTCCAGAATTTCGTGATCTTCACCAACTACCAGTTCTATGTCGACGCCTTCGCGCAAGCTTGCCAGCAGCGGCTCCAGTCCGGCGAGGCCGGCCTCGAAGCCTTCGTCACGCCGGGCAATGTCATCACGCGCAGCGGCGGCGCCACCAGCGGGGACGCGCCTGCGCGCACGCCGCAAATGCCGGCCTTCCACCTGGTCGCGCCGGGCTATCGCGGCATCACCCTCATCAACATCGGCACCGGTCCGTCCAATGCGCGCAACGTCACCGACCACGTCGCGGTGCTCCGCCCGCATGCCTGGCTGATGCTTGGCCACTGCGCGGGCCTGCGCAACACGCAGCGGCTCGGCGACTACGTGCTCGCGCACGGCTATGTGCGCGAGGACCATGTGCTCGATCGCGAGCTGCCCTTGTGGGTGCCGATCCCGGCGCTGGCCGAGATGCAGGTCGCGCTCGAGGAGGCGGTCGAGGACGTCACGGGGCTCGAAGGCTTTGAGCTCAAGCGCCTGATGCGCACGGGGACGGTGGCGAGTGTCGACAACCGCAATTGGGAGATCTCCGGGCCGGCGGTGATCCGCCGCCTGTCGCAGTCGCGCGCGGTTGCGCTCGACATGGAATCGGCCGCGATCGCCGCCAACGGCTATCGTTTCCGTGTGCCCTACGGCACGCTGCTCTGCGTCTCCGACAAACCACTGCACGGCGAGATCAAGCTCGCCGGCATGGCCAGCGAATTCTACCGCCGCCGCGTCGGCCAGCATCTCGAGATCGGCCTGAAGGCACTGGAGCGGCTCAAGCAGCAGGAATCGGAGCGGCTGCATTCGCGAAAGCTGCGCAGCTTCGCCGAGGTCGCGTTCCAGTAAAGGACACCGGATCTGTCGTACGAACGCTGAAGCCTTCTGAAGCGCAGCGTCCCGGAATATTGCCGCCGAGGCAGGGTTATCAATTCGTCCGGGGCCGCTTGAAACAGTACAGGAGGCAGACATGATCGCAGCGATGATCAGGTGCGTCGCGTTGGGTACATTCGCGGCAGCCCTGTTGAGCTGGCCGGCATTCGCCGCGGGTGGAGGCGGGGGTGGCGGAGGCGGGGGTGGCGTCAGTTCCACCGATCCGTATGCCGGAGCGTATTCGGATCAAAAGCCGCAGCCGACCTATCCGAAACGCCCGGGTACCAAGGCAACCCAGAAGGGCAAGAAGCCGAACAACCAGTCCAGCATCGACGATCCCGCATTCGCGCCCGGCTATCGCATGGCCTATGACACCGTCTACGCGCGCAACGACTATGCGGCCGCGATCGCGCAATTGAAGTCGCTCGGCCATGACGACCATCCGAACGTCGCCAACCTCATCGGCTACTCCTATCGCAAGCTCGGCGATTACGAGCAATCGCAGGTCTGGTATGAGCGCGCATTGAAGGCGGACCCGAACCACGTGCTGACGTGGCAATATTACGGGTTGTGGCAGCTCGAGCGCGGCAATCGCGAGCAGGCGCTCTATCACCTTGGCCGCATTGCGTCGATTTGCGGGACAAACTGCGAGGAATATCGATCGCTGTCCGCGGCACTCGAGAGGCCGACCGGCACAGCGCTCACCTATTGAAGCTGGTGAGCAGCCGGTTCACCGATCCCTCCTGATGAGGGGCGCCGGATGACGGCCATGTCTTTCGGCGCGGATGGTGACAACGCGGCAGATTTTCAGCATTGTCCCGTTCGGGGGGGCGAACGGGACAATTGGATGCCGCTGACGCGCGACAAGATCATCGGCCACGACCTCCAACGGCTGGCCTTTCGCTTCACCATGCTGAGCGACGACGAGGTCGTTCAGTGCCAGATCAGCGACGCCGCGATGGACGAGCTCGCCGGCATGCAGGGCACCGAAAGCAGCGCGCGCCAAGCGCAATTCCTGTCGCTCCGCGAGACCATCGAGCGGATCGCGTCGGATCTGTACGACGAGGCACCGCGATTCCAGGGCTATGTGGTGCGGATTTTCATGCGGCATTTGGGGCGATGAGGTAATCGTTGCAGCAAGCGCAAAAAGCGCCGCGTCACCCTGAGGTGCTCGCCTCTTCGGCGAGCCTCGAAGGGCGACGGCCCCGCTGCATCCCGGCCGTTCATCCTTCGAGGCTCCCCACGTGGCGCGTTGCGCCACGTGTCTCGCACCTCAGGATGACGGTATTGGGAGTCTCCCTGCTGCGGCAGCAGCTCACTCCTCCAGCTTCCTCAACAACAACCTCAGCGCCGTCGCCGCGAACATTTGCATGTTCGCGAACCGCTCTTTGCTCCCCGTCTCCAGCGTCATCACCTCTGCCGCCGGCCCCGCGACTGCCATGCAGCTATGACCTGCGGCGTCGCCATAGCGGTTGCCGGTGGGGCCGGCTGCGCCGGTCTCGGACAGGCCCCAATCGCTGTTGAAGCGCGTTCGCATCTGCTCGGCCAGCAATTGCGCGTAGGGCTCCGAGGAGGAGCGAAAGCCCTTCATTCCTTCATCCGAAATATCCATCAGCACGCGCCTGGCATCGCGGGTGTAGACCACCGCGCCGCCGAGGAAATAGGCGGAGGCGCCGGGCACCGCGAGCAGGCTGGCCGCGAGCAGGCCACCGGTCGAGGATTCCGCCACGGCGATGGTCTGTTTGCGCGCGATCAATTTGGCGGCGATCTGTTCCGCAATGCCGACGAGCTCTTTCATTTCCCTGAACCTCTCATGTCCCCGAAACGTTGCTCAGCCTTCCTAGCATATGCCGGTTGCCCTCGCTGAGTTGCGGGCGGCGGGCAGGCCTGCTTGAATGGCGGGCAAGAGACAAAATTGACGAGGAAACGTGAAGGAGGCGTCATGGCGTCCCTGATCGCGGGCGGGGTGGATTGCGATGTGCATCCGGCCGTGCCGCATCTGACCAGCTTGCTGCCGTACCTGAACGATTACTGGCGCGATCAGGTGACGACGCGCGGCATGGTCGACCTCGTCTCGCAATCCTATCCTGAGAGGTCACCGATCGTGGCGCGCCCCGATTGGCGCCCCGAGAGCGGCAAGCCGGGCGAGAGCCTGGAGGACATGCAACGCCATGTGCTCGATGCCTTCAAGCTCGAGCATGCCATCTGCAATCCGCTCTACGGCGTGCAGATGGTGTTTTCGGAAGATTTGCAGGCCGCCTTCTGCCGCGCGTTGAACGACTGGCTGGCGCGGGAATGGCTCGATCGCGACAAGCGGCTGCGCGGCTCGATCGTGATCCCGACGCAAAGCGTCGAGAAGGCCGTCGCCGAGATCGAGCGCTGCGCGCCGGACAAGCGCTTTGTGCAGGTGCTGATGCTGGTCATGGGCGACACGCCACTCGGCAAGCGCGCGCTGTGGCCGATCTATGAAGCCGCGGAACGGCTGGAACTTCCGGTCGGCATCCACGCCGGTTCCGCTTACCACAATCCGCCGACCGCGGTGGGATGGGGTTCCTATCACATCGAGGATTATGTCGGGCAGGCCCAGGCGTTCCAGACTCAGCTCACGAGCCTGATCGTCGAGGGCGTGTTCGCCAAATATCCGCGCCTGAAAATGGTGATGCTGGAGTCGGGCGTCTCCTGGATCTCCCCCTATCTCTGGCGCCTGCACAAGTTCTGGCGCGGGGTGCGAATGGAGACGCCTTGGGTCGATCGCGCGCCGCTGGAGATTGTGCGCAGCAACATCCGCTTCTCGTTACAGCCATTTGATGCGCCGCCAGACGACGCGACATTAATTCGCCTGTTTGATCATATGCAGTCGGACGAATTGGTCCTATTCTCCACGGACTATCCGCACTGGCAGTTCGACGGCCAGAACGCGCTGCCCGAAGGTCTCACCCCTGATCTCGTGCGCAAGATCATGATCGACAATCCGCATGCGACCTATCCCCGCCTGACTTAGCCCGCTGCCAAAGGAGGCAAGGCGATGAATATCCAATTCCGCGAGAGCTCCGAAGCTGCTTCCCCACTGACTCCGAAAACCGCGATCGCGGATTGCGACATCCATCCGGCCCGCGCCACCCGCACCGAGCTCTATCCCTATCTCGCCAAACGCTGGCAGCATCATCTCGAAGTCTACGGTGTCCACGCCTATCAGGGCATGATGGAAGGCCCGCCCTATCCGAAGGCCCAGCCCAATGCCTCGCGCCGCGATGCCTATCCGCCCGAAGGCGGGCCGCAGGGCTCCTCGCTCTCCTTCATGCAGAAGCAGCTGCTCGATCCCAACAACGTGCAGTTAGGGGTGCTCAATCCGCTCAACACCGGGCAGGGCATCCGCAATCATGAACTCTCGGCCGCTCTGTGCTCGGCGATCAACGACTGGCAGATCGACAAATGGACCAGCAGGGACAAGCGGTTGAAGGCGTCCATCGTCGTCGGCAATGAGGATGGTTTGTCGGCCGCTGCCGAAATCCGCGAGCGCGCCGGCGACAAGAACTTCGTCCAGGTGCTGCTGCTCAGCCGCAATGTCGAGCCGCTCGGCCAGCGCCGCTACTGGCCGATCTATCAGGCCGCGGAAGAAGCGGGGCTGCCCGTCGGCGTCCACGCCTTCGGCTTCGGCGGCAATCCGATCACGCCGTCGGGCTGGCCCTCCTATTACATCGAGGAGATGGTGGGCCATTCGCAGTGCCAGCAATCGGCGCTGGCCAGTCTTGTTTTGGAAGGCGTGTTCGAGCGCTTCCCGAAACTGAAGATGGTGATGATCGAGGCCGGCTTCGGCTGGGCGCCGTCGCTGGCGTGGCGGCTGGACAAGGTGTGGCAGCGCCTGCGCAGCGAGGTGCCGCATGTGAAGCGGCCGCCGTCCGAATATATCCGTGAGCAGGTGTGGTGGACCACGCAGCCGATGGAGGATCCGGAACGGCGCGAGGATTTGTTCGATGTCATCGACTGGATCGGCTGGGACCGGCTCCTGTTCGCCACCGACTATCCGCATTGGGACTATGACGAGCCCTCGCGGGTCTTACCCGCGGGCGTCAGCGAGGCCAATCGCGAGGCGTTCTATCTCGGCAATGCGCGCGCCCTATACGGGATTGGTTGATGGCGCGGCATGTCATCGCGCCGGTCGACGAGCTTCCGCCGGGCACGCGAAAATTCCTGGAGATCGACGGGCGGCCGATCGCGGTCTTCAACATCAAGGGTGAATATTTCGGCCTGATGAACCGCTGCCCGCATCAGGGCGCGGCGCTGTGCGAGGGCCCGCTGATCGGGCTCGCGCAATCCCGGGATCCCGGCGAGATCGAATATACGAAACTCGGCGAGATCATCCGCTGCCCCTGGCACGGATGGGAATTCGACATCCGCACCGGCCAATCCTATTGCGACCCCCGCCGCTTCCGCGTGAAGGCCTATCCCGCCCAAGTCGAGCCGGGTGCCAGCGTGGTGAAGGGGCCGTATGTCGCCGAGACTGTTACGGTCAGGGTCGAGAGCGACTACGTGGTGGTGGAGCTGTAGCCGCCGCTGTCATTCCGGGGCGGTCCGCAGGGCCGAACCCGGAATCCATCGTGCAACAGGATGCTCGGAGAAATGGATTCTCTGATGCCCCAATTGCGCATCAGAGTTCGCGCTACGCGCCCCGGAATAACACCGCTCTAATGCCCTGCGACCGGCTCCGGCACCGCATCATATGTCGGCACCGACTTGCCGCCGCCGCGATACACCGTCGACGCCGCGATGATGCCGAGCAGGGCGGCGAACATCAGCCAGAAGCCGGGTGAGGCCTTGTCACCGGTGCGCTCGATCAACCAGGTGGAGGCGAGCGGCGTGAAGGTGCCGAACAGCGCGGCGGCGAGCGCAAACGCAAGCGAGAAGCAGGTGGTGCGCACATGCGCCGGCACGATCTCGACCAGCGCACCTAACATGGTGCCGCTGTAGACACCGAAATAGAACGAGAACATCATCTCGACCGCGAGCAGCTTGCCGAAGGTCGGCGCCGCCACCAGCCAGTGCAGCGCCGGATAGGCGGTGACAAGCGAGAGACCGGCGATGGCGAGCAGCACCGGCTTGCGGCCGATGCGGTCGGACAATGCGCCGCCGACCGGATTCCAGATGAAGTTGCTCACCGCGACCAGCAGGGTCACGAGCAACGCGTCCTGCGTCGACAGCTTCAGCACCGTCTTGCCGAAGGTCGGCGTGTAGACGGTGACGAAATAGAACGTCGTCGTGGTCAGGATCGCGATCATCATGCCGAGGACGACGATGCGCCAATTGGCGAGCGCGGAGGCGAACACCTCGCTGGCCGTGGGGTGCTTCTTCATGGCGAGGAAGGCCGGCGTCTCCTCCAGCGTCCGCCGCAGGACAAAGATCAGGGGAATGATCAGGCAGCCGACGAAGAAGGGAATGCGCCAGCCCCAGGCGGCGACCGTGTCGGCCGGCATCACCTCGGACAGGATGAAGCCGAGGATGGAGGCCACGAAGATCGCGACCTGCTGGCTCGCTGATTGGAACGAGGTGTAGAAGCCGCGATTGCCGGGCGTTGCGATTTCCGCGAGATAGACCGACACGCCGCCGAGTTCGACGCCCGCTGAGAAGCCCTGCAGCAGCCGGCCGATCAGCACGATGACGGGCGCCGCGATGCCTATGGTCGCGTAACTCGGGCAGAATGCGATCACCACGGTGCCGAAGGCCATGATGCCGAGCGTGACGATCAGGCCCTGGCGGCGGCCGATGCGGTCGATGTACGCGCCAAGCACGATCGCGCCGACCGGCCGCATCAACGCGCCGAGCCAGAACACGCCGAAGGTGTTGAGCAGCGACGCGGTCTCGTTGGAGGAGGGGAAGAACGCCTTGCCGATGGCGGCGGCATAGAAGCCGAACAGGAAGAAGTCGAACTGCTCGAGGAAATTGCCTGACGTCGCGCGCAGGATCGCGCCGATGCGCGACTTGATTTCGGGTGAATTGGTTGAGGTGGCTGGTCCAGCCATGGCGTTCTCCCCTTCAAGACGTGGCCGGACCGGAAATGATTTCACGGCAAGACGGCAGATTGTAGCTGCGACAATCTGTCTCATCCCTTCCCGCGCGGGGCGAAGCAAGTCAACCGCTTTTGCCGCGGAAGCCGATGATTCTTCAGGCTTTATTTTGCGTTGCAGCGAGCATCCATTCCCGGAATGCGACCAGTTTCGGCGCCTCGCGGCGGCCCTCGGGCGAGACCAGGTAGAAGCCGGCATCCGCCGGCAGCGCGATCTTGAAAGGGACCACGAGGCGGCCCTTGGCGATGTCGTCCTGGACGTAGGACGTCCGCCCCATGGCGACTCCGATGCCGTCGATCGCGGCCTGGACGGTCATGAAGATCATGTCGAAGGTGATGCCAGGATGCCTGGCGATGTCGGCCGGCAGGCCCGCCGCCGTCAGCCACAGCCGCCAATCGTCGCTATTGGTGTTCGAGGTGTGCAGCAGCGGATGGTGCCGGAGGTCTTCAGGCCGGCGCAGCGGCTTGTCGCCGCGCAGCAGCGACGGACTGCATACCGGAAACAGCTCATCCGCCATTAGCCAGTCGGCGCGCAGGCCGGGCCACTGGCCGCGGCCGTAGCGGATCGCGGCATCGACATTGTCGCGCTGGAAGTCGACGAAGGTGGCCGAGGTGGTGATGCGGACATCGATGCCCGGATGCTGCTCCTGGAAATCCGTCAGCCGCGGCAGCAGCCATTTTGCGGCGAGCGAGGCCAAGGTCGAGACGGTCAGCACCTTGTCATCGTCCTTGCGCAGCAACCGGTCGGTCGCAAGCCGGAGGTCGTTGAAGGCCGCGCGGACGCCCGGCAAATAGTCGCGCGCTTCCGGCGTCAGCGCCAGCGCGCGGTTCTGCCGGATGAACAGGCGGATGCCGAGCTCCTCCTCGAGCCTCCGGATCTGATGGCTGATCGCGGTCTGCGTCACGTTCAATTCGGTGGCCGCCAGCGTGAAGCTGAGATGGCGCGCGGCGGCCTCGAACGCCCGCAATCCGTTCAGGGAGGGCAATCTGGCAGTCATTTGGCAGCAGGATACATGACGTTATTTCATGCGAAAAGGTACAAATTGTCGTTTGTCGCAGCGCAACAGCAGGCAGATATTAGCGGTCAAGTTAGCTCCAGGAGCTGGAAATGTCTACTTTGACTCACAACTCGATGACAAATCATCATGTGCCAAGCCTGCTTCAACAGGTCAGTGAGACGCTGCATGTCTGGCACGAGCGCTATCGCAACAGGCGCGAGCTCACCCAATGGACGGCGCGGGATCTCCAGGACGTCGGACTGTCCTGGAGCGATATCGCCTCCGAGGCCGACAAACCCTTCTGGCGGGCCTGATTGGCCGCCAGGCCGGCGCCGCCTGAAGACAGGGGCGCCGGCGGTCCCTTTTCCGTAGGGCATGTGTCATGAGCACTCTCCGCCTCGAAGACCTCCAGCAATATTCGGACACGCTGCGCACCCGTCACGGCGAGGCGCTCAACGTTCGCTTCGTCGAGCCGCGCGACGCCGACGAGCTTCAGCACTATTTTCGCTCGCTCTCGACCCGCTCGCGTTACAACCGCTTCTTCGGCGCGATCAGCGAGCTGCCCAACGGCCTGCTGCACGACTTCCTTGAGATTGGCGAGCGCGAACGTTTTACGGTGGTCGCGACCATGAGGGTCGACGGCTTCGAGACCATCGTTGCCGAGGCGCGCTACGCGCTGCACGCCGAAACCGCGACGCTCGAATTCGGCCTGTCGGTCGATGATCGCTGGCAGGGCCACGGCATTGCCACCGCGCTGCTGAAGAACCTCGAATGCCGCGCCGCCGCGCTTGGCGCCGCGCATATCTTCGGTGAGACGCTCCGCTCCAACGAAACCATGCTTTCGCTCGCCCGCAAATCCGGTTTCGCCTTCGTCAATCATCCGGATGACTGGAAGCTGGTGCGCTTCGACAAGGAGATCGCGGTCGCACCGAAAGACATTCCCTGCGCGAGCTGGCGCCTCGCCGCCCTTTCCCGTCAGGCCGATAGCCCCTCAGCCTCGGCCTGACTCCACTGCAAGCCCGGCTCTGGTGAAACAGAGCCGGGCTTTTTTTGTTTACTTCCGTCATCCTGAGGCGCTCGCTCTGCGGCGGCCCGCAGAGCGAGCCTCGAAGGATGAACCGCCCCGCTGCTTTCCTGGCGTTCGATTCCTCCGGGCAACAGTCGGGCCGTCGCCCTTCGAGGGCCGCTGAAGAAGCGGCCGCCTCAGGGTGACGGTGAGGGTTTTTCGAACCGGCTACTTCCCCGTGAACACCGCTTTCCGCTTCTCGATGAACGCCTGCACCGCCTCCTTGTGATCGGCGGTCGTGGTCAGGCGGATCAATCGTTCGGCCTCGTGGTCGCGCGCTGTCTCGAAGTCGAACAGTACGGCCTCGTCGAGATTGTCCTTCATGTAGCGCAGCGCCAGGCGCGGGCCTTCAGCGAGCGACTTTGCTAGCGCAAAGGCTTCGGCTTGAAGTCTGTCGTCGGGCACGACGCGATTGACGAGGCCGATCGCCTCGCAGCGCGCGGCGTCGACCCGATCGCCGGTGAACATCAATTCCCGCGCCCGCGCGGTGCCGACCAGCCGCGTCAACAGCCAGGCGATGCCGTAATCGCCGCTGAGCGCGATGCGCGCATAGCCGGTGGCGACGAAGGCGGATTGCGCGGCGATGCGGAT
>NZ_JALBHA010000160.1:7500-11904 GCF_023006445.1 Bradyrhizobium sp. SHOUNA76 | reverse complement strand
TGCAAGGTGGCGGCGCGATCGGCGGCGCCGAATGCACCGCGCAGCGCGCCCTCGACCCGCTCCGGCACCTTGGCGAAGGTCATTTCGCCGTCGAGAGATGCGAAAACGGCGCCGCCGATCAGGGCCGCGCCGCAGAGTCCGGTCAGAATCGTCCCGCTGAACCATTGCACCGAGACGCGGCGGCGGTCGATCACGGCGGCTTCAGAACCATCGACGGATAGCGGCGGCTCGTGGCCGAGATCGATGATCCCGGTCTCACGCCCGTAAGCGCCGCGTGACGTCCTGTGGTTCACTCAAGTCCCCCAATCAACGACCCAAGAAGCCCGCTTCGAACCTTGTCCTGGCCGCCCTCTTGAAGGGGGATCGCCGGAAAAGGCAAGCCGCGCAGGCGTCCGCGCTCAGGAGGCCCCGTGAATGGGGCCGGCCGAAATTACGAACAGCTGGACGGGTAAAGCTCTCTCGATGTCTCTCGAATGTCCGGGGAAGGCTGCGTCATCTGCAAGATCGCCTTCCTCTGACCCCATGAAAACCGCCGGCAGCCCCCTCTGGCATCCCCCGCGATTCAAGCTTGTCTCTTATCAGAACGCCGCGGGATTGTGGCTCAAGTACGGCGCCTGTCATGGAAAAAGTTTCCTGAACGGCCCGCCGTAAAGGGCCCCGTCCGACTGGGGGCGTAGCCTGGCCCGACCTGGCGGGACTGTCCATCCGGCTCGGGATGTCCGGCCGGGGATCGTCGGGCTTGGGCTAGGCCGCTCCCCGCTGGGTGAAGCGGGAGCGCCCAGAAGGGTGTCGGGGGAGGGGCCCGGGAGGGGGGCTTAAGCGCCCTCCGGAGCCCGCCGGCGGGCAAACTTTTTTTCAGATTTTTTGCCGCCCCGCTCCGGCCGCCGCGCTCCCGCCCTTTCTAATCCATTGGAAATGCTGTAATTTTTTCCACGGTCCACCGTGCGACGATTTGTTGACAATGGGCGTTGACAATCCCGAGTGCGGGGGCCTATAACCCGACCACTGAGCGCGGCGCCGCCGGGTCACTGACCAAGGCGAGCGAACGCGCCACTGATGCTCCTCACTTTGTTGAGTGCACAACAGCCGATGCAAATCGGTTGGAGTTCATTCATCGTCGGTAAGGGTGTCGGAACCCTTCCTCTCTGGAAGGTTGAGGCCTCCACGGTCTCGGGCTGTTTGACAAGTGAAGATGAAGAAAGAGAAACGTGGACGGCGGAGTCCTTGCGGGTCTCGCTTTTGAAAAGCTTCGGCTTTTCTGATCGAGACCGGACGAAAGACTTCGGCGGTACACGTTTTCAAGGAAACACCATCGTTGCCAGCGATGTGAATCGCAGGCAGCTCGGCGACTTCGGTCGTCGGAAAAATGGTGGGACCTCGTCAAACGTTGTGATCAGCCGGTTCAAAGTTCAAGTCCAACTTGAGAGTTTGATCCTGGCTCAGAGCGAACGCTGGCGGCAGGCTTAACACATGCAAGTCGAGCGGGCGTAGCAATACGTCAGCGGCAGACGGGTGAGTAACGCGTGGGAACGTACCTTTTGGTTCGGAACAACACAGGGAAACTTGTGCTAATACCGGATAAGCCCTTACGGGGAAAGATTTATCGCCGAAAGATCGGCCCGCGTCTGATTAGCTAGTTGGTGAGGTAATGGCTCACCAAGGCGACGATCAGTAGCTGGTCTGAGAGGATGATCAGCCACATTGGGACTGAGACACGGCCCAAACTCCTACGGGAGGCAGCAGTGGGGAATATTGGACAATGGGGGCAACCCTGATCCAGCCATGCCGCGTGAGTGATGAAGGCCCTAGGGTTGTAAAGCTCTTTTGTGCGGGAAGATAATGACGGTACCGCAAGAATAAGCCCCGGCTAACTTCGTGCCAGCAGCCGCGGTAATACGAAGGGGGCTAGCGTTGCTCGGAATCACTGGGCGTAAAGGGTGCGTAGGCGGGTCTTTAAGTCAGGGGTGAAATCCTGGAGCTCAACTCCAGAACTGCCTTTGATACTGAAGATCTTGAGTTCGGGAGAGGTGAGTGGAACTGCGAGTGTAGAGGTGAAATTCGTAGATATTCGCAAGAACACCAGTGGCGAAGGCGGCTCACTGGCCCGATACTGACGCTGAGGCACGAAAGCGTGGGGAGCAAACAGGATTAGATACCCTGGTAGTCCACGCCGTAAACGATGAATGCCAGCCGTTAGTGGGTTTACTCACTAGTGGCGCAGCTAACGCTTTAAGCATTCCGCCTGGGGAGTACGGTCGCAAGATTAAAACTCAAAGGAATTGACGGGGGCCCGCACAAGCGGTGGAGCATGTGGTTTAATTCGACGCAACGCGCAGAACCTTACCAGCCCTTGACATGTCCAGGACCGGTCGCAGAGATGTGACCTTCTCTTCGGAGCCTGGAACACAGGTGCTGCATGGCTGTCGTCAGCTCGTGTCGTGAGATGTTGGGTTAAGTCCCGCAACGAGCGCAACCCCCGTCCTTAGTTGCTACCATTTAGTTGAGCACTCTAAGGAGACTGCCGGTGATAAGCCGCGAGGAAGGTGGGGATGACGTCAAGTCCTCATGGCCCTTACGGGCTGGGCTACACACGTGCTACAATGGCGGTGACAATGGGATGCTAAGGGGCGACCCTTCGCAAATCTCAAAAAGCCGTCTCAGTTCGGATTGGGCTCTGCAACTCGAGCCCATGAAGTTGGAATCGCTAGTAATCGTGGATCAGCACGCCACGGTGAATACGTTCCCGGGCCTTGTACACACCGCCCGTCACACCATGGGAGTTGGTTTTACCTGAAGACGGTGCGCTAACCCGCAAGGGAGGCAGCCGGCCACGGTAGGGTCAGCGACTGGGGTGAAGTCGTAACAAGGTAGCCGTAGGGGAACCTGCGGCTGGATCACCTCCTTTCTAAGGATGGTTCTTCAGAAGCTTGCTTCTATCGAACCGTTTTAGAAACATCAGTGGCCAACAGATCGCCAGATCGTTGAGCTGCATTGGCGGGATTTCGCCGTCTACGTTTCTCTTTCTTCGCGGACGAACACGCGCTGGGGCTGCAAGCTGCAGATCCCTGGTCCTTGACTGGATATGCGTTAGGGGCTTGTAGCTCAGTTGGTTAGAGCGCGCGCTTGATAAGCGTGAGGTCGGAAGTTCAAGTCTTCCCAGGCCCACCACTTTCATCGAGTGAGCATTCGTCTTCTGGTTACGGGGCCATAGCTCAGCTGGGAGAGCGCGTGCTTTGCAAGCATGAGGTCGTCGGTTCGATCCCGTCTGGCTCCACCAGATGGTTTGATCAATCGACTGATCGTGCACCAAAATCGTCCGCGAAACATCACTTCGCATCTTGCTAGTCTGGATAGACAGCAAGTTGCGTGATTTCTGACATCGTAAAGAGGAGATCGATCCGAGTTGGATCGTGCGGCAAGCAATTGCCACGCGAGACTTCATTATCTCCGGATCATTTCGGCGCTCGTGCGTCTTTCAAATGTAGCTCACAAGGCTGCGCTTGAGAGACAAGCGAGTTGTAAATGATCCTTTTAGCGAAGCTTGACCGCCTCGCTATCGGAACGATCTTACGAAGCAAGCTGGTCTTTCTAATCATTGTCCGGCTGCAGATAGCGTTCATCGAGGGCGCGTGCCGCAAGGTAATTCTGCAGACAACATTCTGCCGAGTGTGTGGACATTGATAATGAGAGCAATCAAGTGCCTTAAGGGTGTTCGGTGGATGCCTTGGCGCTGAGAGGCGATGAAGGACGTGCTACGCTGCGATAAGCCGTGGGGAGCTGCGAAGAAGCTTTGATCCATGGATTTCCGAATGGGGAAACCCACCTTCGATAGCCGGAACTCCAAGACCTCAGTCGAAAGACTGTGGTGTGGGGTTCGATCAGAAATGAGAGATGCCTAGGCCTTTAGATTTCGATCGAGAGGTTTTGGATTTCCGGTTATCAAGAGAAGGTATGAGACTTCTGAATACATAGGAGGTTTCAAGCAAACCCAGGGAACTGAAACATCTAAGTACCTGGAGGAAAGGACATCAACAGAGACTCCGTTAGTAGTGGCGAGCGAACGCGGACCAGGCCAGTGATACATCAAAGACAATCGGAACCAGTCAGGAAAGCTGGGCCTCAGAGGGTGATAGCCCCGTACGAGTAATGCGATGATGTATCCACGAGTAAGGCGGGACACGTGAAATCCTGTCTGAACGCGGGGGGACCACCCTCCAAGCCTAAGTACTCCTCAGCGACCGATAGTGAACCAGTACCGTGAGGGAAAGGTGAAAAGCACCCCGACGAGGGGAGTGAAATAGACCTGAAACCGGACACCTACAAACAGATGGAGCCCAAGATACGTTCTGGGTGACATCGTACCTTTTGTATTATGGGCCAGCGACTTAATTTAACGAGCAAGCT
>NZ_JALBHA010000160.1:0-5000 GCF_023006445.1 Bradyrhizobium sp. SHOUNA76 | reverse complement strand
TCGCCGTTCAGCATGCCGAGTGATTCACCACCGAGCCGATCATATCGCGGCCGGCTCACGACTCGGCGCTCCCTTTCAGATCGAACACCGGAGCCACGAGTTCACAGGCCATTCACGTCGAGGCCGATAATCGAAATCCCGGCTGTGACTTTGCCAATCAGAGATCCGAGGAGACTTCCATGCCAGCATTGCTTCGTCCCGCTCTCGCCGCGCTCGGCGTTGCGTGCCTTCTGTCCGCCGCATCGTTTGCCTCTTCCGGTGTGGCGTTCGCACAGGCCAAGCCGCAGACGGCGCCGAGCCAGGCAGCCCCCGCTCCACAAGCCGCGCCTGCGCAGCAGGCTCCAGCGCTCAAGCAGATCGCGCTGACCGACAAGCAGCTCGACGGCGTGCTCGCCGCGCAAAAAGATATGGACGTGATCACGGAAAAACTCCCCGAGAACACCGCGCCCGACCAGAAGGTGGTCGCGCAGCTCGAGGAGGTCGCCAAGAAGCACGGCTTTGCCGGCTATGACGACTACAACAACGTCGTCGATAACATCAGCCTCGTGATCGGCGGCTTCGACCCCGCGACCAAGAAATATGTCGGCGTTGACGCGGTGATCAAGGCGCAGATCGCCCAGATCCAGGCCGACAAGAAGATGCCGGCCAAGGACAAGAAGGAAGCGCTCGACGAGCTCAACGAAGCACTGAAGACGCCGACGCCCGCCGTCGAGAACAAGGGCAACATCGATCTCGTTGGCAAGTACTACGACAAGCTGGTCGCCGCACTCGGGGATGATGAGAACTGAGGACGTTTGTGGCGCGGGTTGCTCGCGCCGCGCATCTAAGCCGTAGGGTGGGCAAAGCGAAGCGTGCCCACGCGTCTGTCCAAGCTGAGAGAACGTGGGCACTGCGCGCTTCGCGCGCCTTTGCCCACCCTACGAGACCTTCATCCTCGCAAAAAGCCCCGGAGACATCTCCGGGGCTTTTGTCGTTTTGCGCTTCGCGACGCGGTACGCTTACGTCCGCGTCCGCATCCGCATCATGAAGCTGTCGAAGCTGAGCTCGGCGACCTGCATCCAGGCGAGCGAGTCGCTGCGATAGGCCGTGAGGCTCGCATACATCTTGCCGAAATGCGGGTTGCTCTTGGCGAGATCGGCGTAGATCTCGCTGGCTGCACCGTAGCAGGCTTCGAGCACCTCCTGGGGGAAAGGCTTGAGGATCGCGCCGACAGACAGCAGCCGCTTGAGCGCCGGCGGATTGACCGAGTCGTACTTGCCGGTCACCCAGGTGAAGGTGTCGAGCGAGGCCGCAGAAATCGCCGCCTGATAGTGCTTCGGCAGCGCGTTCCACTTGTCTAGATTCATGATGTTATGGCCTTGACCGGTGCCTTCCCACCAGCCCGGATAGTAATAGTACTTCGCCACCTTCACGAAGCCGAGCTTCTCGTCGTCATACGGGCCCACCCATTCGGCCGCGTCGATCGTGCCCTTCTCCAGCGCAGGATAGATGTCGCCGGCCGCGATCTGCTGCGGCACGCCGCCGAGCTTCGAGATGATGGTGCCGGCGAAACCGCCGACTCGGAATTTCAGGCCCTTGAGATCGTCGACGGTCTTGATCTCCTTGCGGAACCAGCCGCCCATCTGGGCACCCGTCGAACCCGTGGGAACGCCGATGGCATTGTGCTCCTTCAGGAGGTCGTTCAGCATCTCCTGCCCGCCGTTCCACAACAGCCAGGAAATGTGCTGGCGCGTGTTGAGACCGAACGGCAGCGAGGTGCCGAAGGTGAATGCCGGGTTCTTGCCCCAATAATAGTAGAGCGCAGTGTTGCCGATCTCGACGGTGCCGTTGGAGACGGCGTCGAGCACTTGCAGGCCCGGCACGATCTCGCCGGCAGCAAAGGGCTGGATCTGGAAACGGTTGTCGGTGATCTCAGCGACGCGCTTGCAGAAATATTCGCACCCGCCATAGAGCGTATCGAGTGATTTCGGCCAGCTCGCCGCGAGGCGCCATTTCACTTCGGGCATCGATTGTGCAATTGCGGGCGCAGCAACGGCACTGGCGGCCAGGCCCAGCCCGCCTGCCGTCAGGAATTTACGACGTTCCATGTAGTCCCTCCCTGTATTGTCGAGTCCTCGACGAGGGATCGCGATCTTGCCGTCGCGTTGTCTTCGCCGGTGGCCGACGTTTTTTTAGCGTCCGAAATTCTGTGTTCCCGGATCGAGGGCAGGATGACCAAAGGGGAATCGCAAATCAAGCGCACTTTGGTTGGGCTTGCGATGGCGCCGATCAATGCTGCGCTGCGAACGCGGTTTCCATGGCCTTGCGCGTCTTCACGGTCTCATTGCCGGCGTCGAACTCGACATCGCTCCAGCGCACCACCGCCCCGTGCGCGACGTCATGCTTCAGCTTCACGCGGTGGGCGAGGCCGATGGGCAGCGCGCCAGCCTTCAGGCTCGCGGCCGCCGGTACCAGCTTGCCCCACACCGTGTAGCCGCCTTCGCCGTCCAGCATCTCGCCCGCGCGCAGATTGCGCTTGGCCACTGCCGCGACGTCGCCGCGGAAGCCGCTGGCCTGGCCAGTCGGTTCGCCTCGCAGCGCCGCGGATAGCACCGAGATGTTCAGCTCGAGCCCGATCAGATGATAGGGCTTGTACATGGCTGCGAAGCGCCCGCTGGAATCGGTCTTGAGGCCGTATTGCCTGAAGCAGCCGGCGGCGTAGTCGTTCGGCGCCTCCAGCACGACATAGACGCCCCAGCGCAGGTCGCGAAACACCGGCCGTCCGTCGCGCTCCAGCGAGGAGACGACTTCGACCACGCCGGGTCGCTCCAGCACGCCTCCGCGCGAGCGCGGCCGCATGATGTGCGGCAGATCGTCGACGCCGCAGGGCGGAAACAGAAGGCCGTCCGCGGGCACGTCGAGAGCGCAGGCGTTCGCGATTGCGGCCATCTCGATCGCCGATTTGGTGCCGTCGAGAAACGAGTTGAACATCTGCGGATTCATGCCGGCCGACTGCGCTTCGCCTGCGGTCAGGCCGTAATGCTGCCAGACGCCGTCCGGCGTCACGTCGTGATAGGCCGGCAGATATTTCGTGCCCTTGCCGGCAGCCACGACGCGAAAACCGGTGGCGCGGGCCCAATCGACCATCTCCGCCGTCAGCGCCGGCTGGTCGCCATAGGCGAGCGAATAGACCACGCCCGCCTTGCGCGCTTCCTCGGCGAGCAGCGGGCCCGCAAGCACGTCGGCTTCGACATTCACCATCACGATATGCTTGCCCGCCGCGATCGCGGCGCGCGCATGCTTGATCCCCACGGCCGGATTGCCGGTCGCCTCCACCACCACGTCCATCGCGCCGCCGGCGATGGCGCGCACGCCGTCATCGGTGAAGACGGTCGCCGCGATACGCTCCGAGTCCCAACCGACGGTGCGGCACGCCTCGCGCGCGCGCTCGCGGTCGATATCGATGATGATGGGCACCTCCAGCCCCGGCGTGTGCGGCACCTGCGCCAGAAACATCGAGCCGAATTTGCCCGCGCCGATCAGCGCGACACGAACGGGCTTGCCGGCGGAGGCGCGGGCCTGGAGGAGGCGGAAGAGGTTCATGGGGGAAATCCAGTATGACTATCGTGTCCCGGACAAGGCGCAGCGTGCAACGCTGCGCCGCAGAGCCGGGACCCAGTGTGAGGGAATTCGGCGTGGCATGGGCCCCGGCTCTGCAGCGCAGCGCTGAAGAAGCGCTGCACTGCGTCCGGGGCACCAGACCGTTTACTCCGCCGCCTGTCGCGGCGCGCGGGCGAGGCGCAGCAGCGCATCGTCATCCACGGTCTTGATCGGTGCAAAATCGCGATGGGCGATGTACTCCGGCCGCGTCGGAGTTCGAATGTAGTTCGAAACCGCGTTCAGCGTCAGGTACACGATCTTGCGCGGGTAGGGCGTGATGTTGCCGCTCGAGCCGTGCACCAGATTGCCATGGAACATCAGCATGCCGCCGGGCTTGCCGGTGGGCGCCACGATTCCGCCCTGCTCGACCAGCCGCGTCACGGTGGCCTCGTCCAGCGTCCAAAGCGGATAGGAGGTGGTGGCGAGGTCGTGCGAGGCTTGGAGATCGCCCGCGTTCTGGCTGCGCGGCACCAGCATCAAGGGGCCGTTGATCGGCATGACCTCGTCGAGGAAGATCGCGATGTTCATCGCACGCGGCTCCGGCATGCCGTCGTCGCGCTTCCAGGTGCCGTAATCCTGGTGCCATTGCCAGACGTCGCCTGTGAAGGCCGATTTCGCGTTGATCTTGAACTGGTGCATGTAGACCGGTTCGCCGAACAATTGCTCGACCGGGTCGATCATGCGCGGATGCGCGCCGAGGATGCCGAATGCCTCGTTGTAGAGATGCGCGGCAAAAGCCGTGCGCGGCGCGCCGCTTTTCTCGCGCCAGACTTCCGGCCGGTTGGCGCCGTAGATGCCGACCGCCTCGCGCGCCAGCAGATCGACCTCCTCCTGTCTGAACAGCTCGGGCAAGAACAGCCAGCCCTCACGGTGGAAGAACTCCAATTGCTCCTGAGACAGTTTCATGGGTCGTCCTCCTGTTTTGATTTTTTTTCGTCGTTCCGGGGCGATGCGAAGCATCGAACTCAGGTGCGCAATTGCGCACCGTAATGGCGCTTTGCGCGTCCGGAATGACGGCGTGTGTTGCAGCTACGCCGCCGCCTCGTCGCTCGCCCGCAATCTCTCCTCGGTCATCCGTCCCGCCGTCTGCGCATGCGCCAACGCCGCGCGTTCGGCTGCCTCGGCGTCGCCCGCGAGAATGTGCTTGGCGATGTCGGCATGTTCAGCCCAGGCGCTGCCGCGATAGTCGAGCTCCGACAGCACCGTCGCCATCGAGCGGCGCATATGCGGCCATTGCGGCGCGATCGTCTCCTCGATCACGGGGTTGCCGGCGAGCTGATAGATCGCGCGGTGAAAATCGACATCGAGCGCGATGAGCGCGGCGAGCGTCGTCGTGCGGTCGATGCCGCTGCCGGCGGCAA
>NZ_JALBHA010000015.1:0-47557 GCF_023006445.1 Bradyrhizobium sp. SHOUNA76 | reverse complement strand
GCCATGATTGCCGCGATGCTGATCGTCGTCATGCTGCAGGTGCGCTCGTTCTCGACGATGGCGATGGTCGTCCTGACGGGACCGCTCGGCCTCGTCGGCGTCGTGCCGGCACTGCTCCTGTTCAACCAGCCGTTCGGGTTCAACGCGATCCTGGGCCTGATCGGACTGGCGGGCATCCTGATGCGCAACACGCTGATCCTGACCGAACAGATCAAGGAGAACCTTGCCGCCGGCCTTGACGACTATCACGCCGTCATCGAGGCCACGGTGCAACGCACGAGGCCGGTGATCCTCACCGCATTGGCCGCCGTGCTGGCCTTCATCCCGCTCACGCATTCCGTGTTCTGGGGGTCGATGGCCTACACGCTGATCGGCGGCACCGCGGTCGGAACGGTGCTGATCCTGCTGTTCCTTCCCGCGCTCTATGCCACCTGGTTCCGGATCAAGCCGACCGCAGATGGAACGCAAGCGGATACGGTGGAAGAAGCCGAAGCACGACCGGCATTGGCCGCCGAATAAAAAGGAAAGCGCGCCGTCCTTCGGCGCGCAAGAACACTGACCGCCTGAGTGCCGGAGATCACCTTGAGCAAGCTATTCACCCTTCTCTCGATTGTCTTTGCCGGCCTGGCTGGCGCAGACTACTTGAGCGTTGCACCGGCAGCCTCGACAAACGCCTACGGATACTGTCTTCAGGACCATTCCTCAGACATGAGGACATGCAGCTTCGACACCCTCGAGCAGTGCGTCGTCGTAATTTCCGGTCGCGGTGGGAGCTGCGCTCGCAGCCCCTACCCGGCCCGGGAAGCCGCGATGGCCGTGAACTGAACCAAGGCTGGCCGCTACACGTTCTGGCCGAGCGAGGCTTCCTCGAAGCGTAGCTCGGCTGATCGACCGCTCGCATCACGGGTCCGAACGTGTTGCCTTCCGGCAGGATCACGCTTTCCCCGGGGTGAGAATGCCGGAGATGCAATTTCCTGACTACCCTCGCAGGCGCGCACGTTACAGCTGGCGCTGTGTGGCTCGCGACCGCACGAACTGGCCTCGATCCCATCCCAGAAAAGATGGCCGTTGCACCCAGTCACTATTAATACTAAAGTGACCTACATTCAAAGACAATCCAGGGGAAACGAATGCGCAAGGTTGGGATACATAACTTTCCTGAAATCGATCGGGTCGTTTACGGCAAACCTGCAGCCGAGGCGTTGAATGACGAGGCAATGCGGCTGGAAGCCAAGCGCGTTTTCCTCTTGGTCAGCCGAACCTTGAATACCAAGACCGATGAGATCGAGAAGATCCGGAGTGCGCTCGGCAACAAGCATGTGGTGACCTTCGATGGAATTGCGCAGCACACGACCCGCAAGCAAGCCGCCGAGGTCGCGTGTCAAGCAAGAGACGCCCAAGCTGATCTGGTCGTAGCCGTCGGCGGCGGCTCTGCAGTCGACCTCGCGAAAATCGTCATCATGGCCATGGAGCACGATATTCGCGATGAAGCGGGTTTCGACCCGTTCGTTATGGGGCCTGGCGTGCCCTTCTCTCCATTCCGTGCGCCCAAGGTGCGGCAGATCGCAGTGCCGTCGACACTGAATGGCGGCGAGTACAATGCCGGTGCGCTCGTTACGGACGAACGCACAAAGCTGAAGCAGATATTCTTCCACCCGCAGATGTCACCCGTGGCAGTCATTCTTGATCCCGACCTCAGCCTTCATACGCCCATGAACCTGTGGATGGGATCCGGGACACGCTCGATGGATCACGGCATCGAAGCCCTGTGCTCGCCGGCAGGCACGCCATTGGCGGATGAAGTGGTCTTGGCGGGCATCCGTCTTTTGCGCGAGGGTATGCTACGCACCTTGCAGCACCCGGATGATTTGGAAGCGCGACGCCAGTCGCAACAAGGCTCATGGCTCGCCGCTTTCGGTCTGCAGGCACGCATTCCGATGGGGGCAAGCCACGGCATCGGACACGTGCTTGGCGGCACTTTCGATGTTCCTCACTATTATTGCACGCCCGTCATCATGCCGAGCCTTCTTCGGTACAACAAGGCTTTTACCGAGGATGCGCAGAAGCGCTTGGCGGCAGCCCTCGGCAGCCCTGATATGGAAGCTGGCGATGCCTTTGGCAGCTTCGTCAAAGCCCTCGGACTACCTACGCGTCTTGCCGACGTTGGCGTCCGCGAAGACAAGTTCGAGAAGATCAGCAAGATTGCGATCAATCATCGCTTCGTTCAGGCCAATCCGCGGCCGTTCAAGAGCGAAGCCGATATCATCGATCTGCTGCGAATGGCCGCTTAACTGAATCGTTCTCGCGATAGGGCTGAAGTGCGTGCGATCGGCAGAGGGGCGGCTTGCGTCAATTTGATGCAAGCCCTTTGCAGATGTCGATCTCGCGTGTCTTCGAGCCACTTCTATCAATAGACGGAGTGAAGATGACTGCTCTCGCTGATTTGTTTCCCGGATTTGAGTCGGTGTATGCCAAAACAAGTTCGGGGCGCATTTTTGCGCGCGTTGGCGGTAAAGGTCCGCCGCTTCTCTTGTTGCATGGATTTCCTCAAACCCATGTGATGTGGCATCATCTGGCTCCGGCACTCGCCGAGCGGTTTTCGCTCGTGATCGCTGACCTTCCGGGATACGGCGCGTCGGACGTTCCCAGGACCGACGCAGACCATACTCCTTACACGAAGCGGGCAATGGCCCGAGCGATGGTCGAGCTGATGGAAAGTCTCGGCCACTCTCGTTTCTCCCTAGTTGGCCATGACCGGGGAGGACGTGTCGGCTATCGTTTGACGCTCGATCATCCCGAACGCCTTTCGCGAGCTGTCGTCCTCGACATACTGCCTACTTACAATTACTGGACGAATCTAAGCCGTCTTTCGGCGCTTCGCATCTATCACTGGACGTTTCTCGCTCAGCCTCATCCTTTACCCGAGACGCTGATCTCGCGAGACCCGGACGGATACTTCGGCCCCGTGTTCGCGGAGGGTTTCGATTCCCGGGCCGTAGCACACTATCTCAACGCGTTGCGCGATCCCGAACGCGTGCATGGCCTTTGCGAAGACTACCGCGCCGGCGCCTATGCAGACTTCGACCATGACAAAAGCGATCTTGATGCCGGGAGGAAGATTACGACGCCCCTCCATGTTATCTGGGGAAGCCGCGGCATCGCCGCTTCGGGCGCCCAGCCGCTGATCGTCTGGAAACATTGGGCACCGCAGGTCACGGGAGAAGCCGTCGAGGCTGGGCACTTCATGTGCGAGGAAGCTCCAGATGCCACGCAGCGAGCTATCCTGAAGTTCCTCGCCGGCTGATCAGCCAACTGGCAGCAGCGCCGACTGCCGAAGATCGGCGATACGAGGGTATCCATCGACGGCCATCAGCAAGTCCGCCTCGGCCAAGATGCATCGCAACACGTGAACGATACCCTCGACGCCGTCGAGCGCGAGGCCGTAGGCGTATGGCCGGCCGATGCCGACGGCCGTCGCGCCCAACGCCAAAGCTTTGACAACATCCGTGCCTGAGCGAATGCCCGAGTCGAAAAGAACGGGCGTGTTGCCGGAGGCCCTGACGATGCCGGGCAGCAGGTCCACCGCCGCGATGCCGCTGTTTGCCTGGCGGCCGCCGTGGTTCGAGCAGTAAATGCCATCGACGCCAGCGTCGATGGCACGTCGCGCGTCATCAGGATGACAAATGCCTTTCACGATCAACGGCAGTTTCGTCAACGAGCGCAACCACGGAAGATCATCCCAGGTCAGCGGATGTCCGAAGATCGTCCCCCACTTCATGATTGCAGCCGGAACATCGTTCTCAGGCGGCTTTGCGAGACTGCCGCGAAATACTGGGTCAGAGAAATAGTTGGCGAGGGCGTGCCCGCGGAGCTGAGGGAAATTTGCCTGATTGAGATCGCGCGGACGCCACCCGGTCACCCACGTATCCAAGGTCACAACGATCCCCTTGAAGCCGGCCGCCTCCGCCCGGTGGACCAAGCTCTCGGCAAGCGCACGATCGGTGGGCGTATACAGCTGGAAAAAGCCCGGCGTCTCACCGAACTCCAAAGCAACCTCTTCGAGCGGAGCGTTGCTAAAGGTTGATGCAATCATCGGCACGCCAAGCTTGCGTGCGGCCATTGCCGTTGCAATATCACCCTGTCCATCCTGCGCGCACAAACCAATGACGCCAATCGGGCACAGAAACAGGGGTGTCGGGAGTCGCATTCCGAAGAGATTGATCGATATGTCCCGCTTGGCAGCGCCGACGAACGCGCGTGGGATCAATCCCCAGCGTTCAAATGCAGATACGTTGATATCTTGGGTATGCTCATTCCCGCAGCCGCCTGCCACGTAGGATACGACCCCCGGCGGCATTGCGGCGTGGGCCCGTAACTCGAGTTCGCGAAAGTCGACCGGAAGCTTAGGTAGCACCCCGTTCAAGCCCGAACGATAGATTTCGAACTGATAGTCGCCGTAATTGACCAACCCAACCTCCCAAGGCCGTGTCATCCTGCAGAACGCAGCCGCGGATTCTCTCGTGCCCGACGCGCCTCATACGCCTTTACATGTGCATAGGCGGTACTGAGGAGGACCGGGGCCTCGCCTCCCGCGACGCGACCGAGCAGATCGCCGAGAATATGATCGCCCTCGGTCGGTGCTCCTCGCTCGATATCGCGTACCATGGAGGCCATCAGTGGAGAGCCCGGCGTTGTGAGAATGGAACGAACGCGCTCGATATAGGCCGGACGTGGTCCAAACCCCTGCTTGGCCGCGATTGCGCTGGCTTCGTCAAGCAACCCGATCACCACGTCGGACGCGCCGGCAGCTACGATGTCCCCCATCGAGGCGCGCATCAAGCAGGTCGCGCCGGCGATGGTGGCGATCATCACCCACTTCTCCCACATGGCCTGCAGAATGTCGTCGCTGAGTTCGGCGTCAAAACCGGCACCCGACAAAGCACCGACGATCTCGGCGCGACGTTCAGATCGCGTCCTGTTCTGTTCGCCAAAGCTCAGCGTGTGCAGATCCGTCATGTGCAAAATCTCGCCCTCGGCCGAAAGCGACGCTGAGATGGCACACTGGCCGCCGAACACGTTCTGTTCACCGAACCGGGCGTTCAGCACGTCGAGATGACGCATGCCATTCAACAGAGGTATGATGACGGAGTTCTTGCCCACCGCCGGAGCAAACGACTCCATCGCGCCGTCAAGATCGTAGGCTTTGCAGCTCACAATGATGAGATCATACGGACCATTCAGCCGTTCGGACGTGACGGTCGGAGGTGATGCCAGGTGCAGATCGCCAACCTTGCTCTTGACCACCAGCCCGCCCTTCGCGAGCGCTTCCGCACGCTTGGGTCGCACCAGGAACGTGACGTTGCGCCCTGCTGCCAGAAGCCTCGCGCCGAAATATCCGCCCAGAGCGCCGGCTCCGATTACCAGTATCCGCAAGATTCATCTCCTCTTTGATGTCCAAGATCTTCGTCCCGTGCCGAAGGCACGACCTGGCGTCCGGCTCCGCAGCGCAATAGTGGCGCCTCAGTGACCGTCGCCTTGCAGACAGGCGCGCCTAGTCCGCGGTGCTGACAAGCTTCCCAAAGGGGATCCAGCTTTTCCCGTCGAAGCTCTCGAGCTGGAGCGAGGTCCACGCCTGATTATTGTTCTCGCCGGTATTGATGGCGCTGCCGGGGAGCGCCATCGAAGGTGAGAAGTTCCTCAAGTTCAGTGCCTGCTTCATGATGTTTTCGCGCGTCAGGTCATCGCCGCACTGCCTGAGAATCTTCTCGAGTATTTCGCCTTGGACGACACCGGCAATGTAGAGCGTCTCTGCTACATCGCCGCCTGGAACGTATTTGGCCAGAAACGCACGATAGCTTTTTACCCCAGGATCGTGCTCCCATGTCGGATCCATCGGATCCTTCAGGAACGTGCTGGATACCACCCCCTTGGCATTGTCGAGGCCTGCCGCCGCAAGCGTACCCGCTACGGAGGTGGTTGAATTGATAATGAGCGTCAGAGGGTTCCAGCCGATTTCGCGGATTTTACGGAGAGCCTGCGCCGTGAACTTCGGCGACCCCGCGATAAAGAACGCTTCCGCTCCCGAGCTCTTGAGCGACACGACCTGAGAATCGACGGTCGGATCGGTCGCCTCGTAGGGTTTGGTCACGACCAGCTTGCCGAAATCGTCCTTCATGTAGGAGCGGAAAGCGCCGACAAAATCCTTCCCGAGATCATCGTTCTGGTAGAGGATGGCGATGCGCGAGCCCGGCATCTTTTCGGTTATGAATTTCGCATACACCCTACCCTCGGTATCGTAGCTCGGCAGCCCGGTCGTGGTGTAACGATACTCGGCATGGTTGGTGAATTTGTTCGCGCCTGAAAGAACGAAGAGGTGCGGCACCTTTCTGGAGTTGGCGTATTTCACGTTCGCAGAAATGCTTGCCGTCCCAAGCGGGCTGAACAAAAATGCGACCTCCTCGCTTTCCACCAGCTTGCGGGTCTGTTCGACAGATTTGCTCGGCGAGTAGGCATCGTCGAGTGCAATCAGCTTGATCTTGCGGCCGTTAACTCCTCCTTTGTCATTGATAAACTCGACATAGCCCATCAATGCCTTGCCTAAATTGCCGTAGGCCGAGGCAGGACCACTGAAAGGAAACGTCGCGCCGACCTTGATCTCCGTTGCGGTAACCCCGACTGGATCCTCGGCCGCGGCCTTCTGCGCAAAGGACACCGGCGCGATTGCAAGCATCAGCGTCGCGAGCACGACTCTTTTCTTCCACATCGATACTTTCCCCACAATGAGACGCTCTCGGCGTCAATGGCGTTTCCATTCCGCCCCCGCATCTGACGGCGGGGTTGCGCACGTATTAAGATCGGCTTTGACTCGTCCTTGCTGTCTTCCAACAATCATGTTCGGCAGCCCCCCCGCGCGAAAACCTCGCGGCAGGCGCGCTTCAGTCCCTGTAGCGCGCACCCTTCGCATCCAGCGCGCGACGATAAGCCTCGAATGAATCTTGCCCAAAGGAGGCTTTCTCGTCGAAGCCCTTTGCAACCTCGCTCTGCATCTGGCGCGTCGTACGATGCAAAATCTCTTCCGACAACGGCCGCCAGCTCTTGCCGAACGTTGCAGCCGCGAGTTGCACTTCGCATGCGCGTTGCAGGACCGTCATGCGGAACAGTGCCTCGGCGGCAGTCCTCCCACACGTCAGAAGACCATGATGCCTCAGGATCATGTAGTTCTTGTTGCCGAGCGATTTTACGAGACGCTCGCGCTCGCCGAGATCCGTCGAAATGCCCTCGAAATCGTGATACGCAATTTGCCCATAGAGCATCGCGCCGTAAAAGGTGTGATGCGAGAGTCCGTCTTCCGTGCACGCAACAGCAACACCGGCCGTCGTATGCGTGTGGGCAATGAAATGAGCGTCATCGCGCGCGGCATGAACCGAGGAATGGATCGTGAAGCCTGGCGCGTTGACGCGCCCCGGAAGGTCCACAACTTTGTGCCCGTCAAGATCGATTTTGATGAGATTGGAGGCCGTGACTTCGTTGTACGCCAACCCAAACGAATTGATCAGAAAGTGCTTATCAGGACCCGGCACGCGGGCCGTGATGTGATTGTAGATGTGCTCGCACCAGCCTAGATCGAAAAAGATATGATAGAGGGCAGCGAGGTCCTCGCGGACCAGCCGCTCTTCGGCGGCCACGGCATTTCGGCTGATGTCTCCAGATGAAGTTTGGATGTTCATGCGATCCCTCCAAGGCCCTTTGTCGTTGGCCGGCACCTCAGTTGAGCAGATCCGGCTGTTCTTTTACGATCTTCGAGTACAAGGTCTGGAATTGAAACCACCCTGTCCTGGACGAACCGAGGATAGCGAAAGCCTGTTTGGCAGATTGTTCGGGAATGATCTTGAGAGCTTGGCCGGTTCTCGCCGCCGCCGCCTCGGCAAGTAGTTGAACCTGGCACGACCGCTCCATCGTGATGAACCACCAGACCGCCTCATCCACGCTCTGTCCGACGGTCAAAAGTCCATGGTTCTGCAAGATAGCCGCCTTGTGCGACCCCAGCGCCTGGGCGATTTGCTGGCCTTCGTCCACTTCGACCGCCACGCCACCGTAGTCTTCGTACAGGGCATGATCGTTGTAGAAAGCGCAGGCGTCCTGCGTAATCGGCTCCAGCTTCCGAGCCAGCGTTGAGAACGCCCGGCCATACGTGGAGTGCGAATGCGCCGCACCGATCGAATCTGGACGAGCCGCATGAACGCTTGCGTGAATCGCGAAAGCTGCGGCATTGACGGGATGGTTGCCCTCGACGACCTCGCCCTTGTGATTGACCCGAATGAGATCCGACGCCTTGATCAAACCGAAGCTCATCCCGAAGCCGTTGACCCAGAACGTGTCCGTGAACTCGGGGTCACGCACGGTGATGTGGCCCGCGACACCCTCATCGAATCCGAACTTCGCAAAGAGCCTCAGTCCGGCAGCCAGCCGTTCCTTTCTGTGCTGCCTCTCTTCAGCCAAGGACTTGAAGACAGGAGGCTGTGGCAGCCCCGCACCGATCTTGGTTACGGCTCCAGCATGTTGATCCTGTAGGTGATGTTGGTTCATCGCTTTTCCTTCGTATTCAGTATGCCGCGTAAGGGGCCGCGGCACAGTGACGGAGATTGTTCGACGCCGCGCTGATAAGAGTTCAGGTTCAGCTATGGAATGTCCGCTGCTGCCGCTAAGCTGGCAGCAAGCAGCGAAAAGACAATTGAAATCGATTGTGGATCGTTGAACTGCGCTCAGCGGCTGGTGATGCCGATCTATCGTCAGCGCGACGTCTCAGGCCGGAAGGCCTCGACCTCGATGTATCAACACTCGCAGACTGGTCGTCGCAGCGGCAACTCTGATGCCGCTGGTCGACGCAATTCGGAGCCATGCTGGGACATCAGATGGCTGCGTCCCGAGATACGGATATCCCAGCGCGTCGTGTAGTTCGAGGCGGGGGCCAAGAGTTGGTCTTAAGTCGAGCCAAGATTCGTCGCTGAAATTTCTTCCCGCGTGTGGCTCGCCAGTAGCGAGCTCCATCGATGGACGACCGCTGCAAATGTCAGACTTCTACTGCCACCCCGGCAGAGCTCCGGGGGGCGTGTTGGTCAGGGAGCGTCGATTGAACGCAACTGGAAGGTCGGCGTCTGGCCCTTCTTGGAGGGATCCATGAGATAGCCGATCTGGCCTTCCACGACCCAAAGCATATTGCCGACGCGCGCGACTCCTGTTGGTCCAGCGAATTCTTTGATCGTGTCAATTTCGGCCCGGTCCCCGACGATCGTGACCCTCGAAAGCGGACCGGCACCCTCCACCATCACGAACCCGGTCTTGTCTGCCCGAAGACCGTCCGGAAACTTGATCGGGCGTGATGTCTCAAGCTTCGTGACCGCGCCGGCGACTCCCGATTTGGCTTCGATGCGGAAGAGTTCGCCGCTTTGGAAGGTGTTGACGTACAAGGCTCCATCCTGTCCGAAGGCAATCCCATCAAGGCCACCCTTCAGCTTGTCGTCTTGGACCCAGATATCAAGCTCGGAAGACCCCTTCTTCAAGCGAAGGATCTGTGGCTGCAGGGTATTCGTGACGTATAGCGCGCCGTCCGGCCCAATCGCGAGATCGTTACAGATCGAGGGTTTCGCGGGCAATTGGGCGCTGATTTTTCCCTCTCCGGTCTTGAGATCAAATCCCTTGACGAACGAGCCCTCGATCGTGTTGGGACCTTTGACGCCGAGCGGGGTGGCATCGTTCGAACAGACCCAAAGAAGGCCTGATTTCTCGTCGGCGAGAACGCCGAATGTCGATCGCGTATCGAATGTCCCGGGCTTGATCCAGGCTTCGGCCTCGGAGGCGCCGGGCTTTGCGCGCGCAATCCCGCCGTTAGTCAGGCTGCTGACGAAGAGCGTTCCATCCGTTGTCGCTGCCAGGCTTTCGGGAAACGGGGAGCCAGATGGAATCGCGATCTGCGATCGAGCCTCATTTGCAAATGAGGCCCCGGCTATGCTCACCATCGCTGCGACGGCCATTCGGGCGAGGTTTTGAAACAAGTCGGTATTCTTAACTGACATGCGCTCCTCCGAGTTAGCGTGTATGGTCGACGTTCACTTCTGAGGGGTCTTGAGCCACGCTTCCCCCAGGATTGCCGGCTCGCGTGGCGGAAGATAAGTCAAGCCCGCTGCCCGGCCCAATTCCGCCACTGTTCCTGTAGCCTGCAAATCAGTCAGCACTTTATTGACGTCATTGAGCAGAGCAGGCTCGCTCGTGAGGCCGACATAACCGCGATTGGCGCCGACGGGAAGCTCTCGGGCCGGCCGCGTCATGCCATCCGCTAACGAGAGTTGACGAACCGGCTCGTGAAGTCGGTAAAGGGCGGGTCGTCCATCGATGCGCCTGAGAAGCGTGACTGAAAAGACGAGCTTCTCCTTGGAAATCGTCCAGTTCGACCGCGCCCGGCCGTAGTCCTCATAAAGACTGTGATCGTTGTAGAAGGCGCAGCCTTTTTTCGACGGCGCCCATAAAGGTCTAAATTGCGCTATGGAGCGTCGCTTGCTTCCGCTAAGCTGGCCAACAGACAGCAGGAACACAACTGAATTCGATTGCGGATCGTTGAATCAGGCTCACGACAAAATGTCGAATGCACCATCACCTCTCCCCCCCTTGGCAAGCCTGCGCGCATTCGAAGCTCTTGCACGCTCAGGCAGCGTGAAACTTGCTTCCGAAAGTCTGAACCTCACGCCGTCCGCGATCACGCATCAAATTCGCACGCTCGAAGCGCACTTCGGGATTCAACTGGTTCAGCGCAACGGCCGGAACATCGAACTCACTGAAAACGGGGCGATCTATGCCAGTGCCGTCCTGAGCGCCTTCAACGAATTGTTTCGCGCAAGCGACCTCTTGGAGGATAGAAAGCGGGGTCCTATCGTCCGGGTTAGCGTAACCCCTACGTTCGCGATGCTTGCTGCGCTCCCTCACCTTGAGAGATTCCGCATCGATAATCCGGGGCTTGATTTGAGACTGGAGGCCAAGAATACACTGGCCGATTTCGAGAGAGACAACATCGATGCCGCGGTCCAATTCGGCGAGCCGCCCTTCGGCAGCCTGACCTATCACAGGCTGCTCAGGTCGCGCGCTGCCCCATGCGCGGACCTGAAGCTATTGGATCGCTTCGCCCCAATTCAGCACCCGGAAGACTTGACGAAGCTGCCATTGATAAAGGTCGCCACGGCGCCAGAACTCTGGCCAAGATGGTTCGAGGAGTACGAACCACAGGTCGCCACTAAGGAACCGGACCTGGTCGGCGACAGCCTTTTGACGGCCATACAGATGGCCAGGTCATCGATGGGCGTCGTGCTGGCGCCTTTTCCCCTGATCGCTCCGCTGGTCAGCAGCGGCGCCCTGACAGTCATGGCACAATGGGGCTCGAAAAGCATGGCGCTGAGGGACTTCTACTTCACCCACCGGGGGGTCGACGGCTCGTCTGAGAAGATCAAGGCCGTCCACAAATGGCTGAAGGTGGTGGCCAAGGCCTTGGAGACTGATTCAAGGAAGTTGGGCGTTTAAACAATCGAGGTTCTTGAGCGAGTTCTGTCCAACTCCGCTATCCGGCGTATTGCACAGTGCCGAGTTCGCTGGCTCCGCAACACAGGCCTTGTGGGTCTTCTTCACGGCAGATGCTTGGATTTTTCGCGCTTCTGCGGCCTCTTCGCATTCGGGCGCTTGGTCCGCGTCGAGAATTTACGCGGCACTTTCGCGATTCCGAGGACCTGCCGCTGGTTGCCCAGAACATACTCGCGAGCCACGCTCATTATTTCCGATGAGAATCCCGGATGATTCACCGCCCGGGCCAACAGCAAGGCACCCACGATCTCGGATACGATGGCAATCGCTTCTCGCTTCGACGGGCCGTTCACGTCCTCCGACAGGAGGTCAATGATCTCCCTCAAGCCGCTTGAAAACGTCCTTTTGATGCCAACACCGGCTCGCGAGGCCTCGGCACCGAGCGAGGGAAGCGCGCAACCGCCCGCGGCATCGTTACGCTGCCGATCCGTGAGGTAGTAGTCGACGATGCTCGAAAGCAGTTCGTCCCGACTTGAGCGATCCGCCAGCTTCCGCCATTGCTCCACCGATCCGTCCATGGCCCGGGCGAAAGCTCTTTCGATCAGATCACGACGAGATTTGAAATGGAGATAGAAGCCGCCGTGCGTCAGACCGGCAGACTTCATGAGCCCGGCGACCTTGATGCTTTCGATCCCCCGCTCGCGAATGCGCGCCGAAGCGCACTCAACGATACGGGCCGACGTTCCGGCTCCATGACCTTTCTCGTACCGCATAATGTCTCGCCATCAACGAGCGATTGGCCGATCGAAATACGCGACCACATCCCCGCGCCCCGTGTGCGGCCCTCTGCTGGTCCAATCGCCACTCCGGCTCACCGTAATTCAACCCAGTGCAGCCCAACACGGCAAAGCTGCTGCCACGCCTATTCAACAATGAATTACGCACCTCCGGCTCTGGATGATAAGCATCATCCAGAATTCACGAGGACCTGGCAATGACAAGGACTGCTGCGCCTTCGCCCGATCGCCCCGGTGCTCCGGTGCAGATGGGCCAGAACTTTGGGTCGAACGAGGTCCGCAAGCGGGTGGTTCGAGCCAACGGACTGGAGTTTCCAGTCCTCGAAGTCGGCGACGGCCCGCTGGTGCTATGCTTGCACGGCTTTCCCGATCATTCGCAAAGCTGGGTTCACGTCCTAGGCCGTCTCGCGCAGGAGGGATATCGGGCCGTTGCTCCGGCGCTGCGCGGATTTTGGGCCGGTGGCGCCGCACCCGACGGATCCTACCGTGCCGCTGCCATCGGACAGGACGTCCTCGCCCTCATCGAAGCTTTGGGCGTCGAGCAGGCTTACGTCATCGGTCACGATTTTGGGGCACGGGCGGCCTATTCCGCGGCAAGTCTCGATGCGTCGCGGATCCGCAAGCTTGTAGGGCTGGCGGTCCCCTATGGGAAAGGCTTGTCGCAGGCGTTCGTCGCCGACGGAGATCAACAGCGACGAAGCTGGTACATGTTCTTCTTCCACACGCGTTTTGCCGAACCGGCCGTTCAGCTCAACGACTTCGCTTTCCTCGATCGACTTTGGCGGGAGTGGTCGCCCGGCTACACGATGCCGGCTTCGGATCGCATGGCGCTGATCGAAACGTTCAGACAACCCGGAGTCGTGCCCCAGACGCTCGCCTACTACAGGCAATTGTTTACCCCGCCACCCGAAGTGGAAGCGCAGGCCCTCGAAGCTCGCGCGAACGGCCCGATTGCCGTCCCAACTCTTTATCTACACGGGGAGGAGGACGGCTGCATGTCAGCGCGGCTCAGCGACGACATGGCTGCAGCGTTCACGAAAGGCTTCGAACGCGTCGTGATGCCCGGCGTCGGCCATTTCCTGCATCTCGAGAAGCCCGAGGCGGTTTTGAGCCGCATTTTGCCTTTCCTCAAGAGCTGATGGCAAGGCGCCGCGCGGCCCGCCTTTCCGTTCAAACCCAGTCAGGTCCTCCAATAGGAAGAGGCGATGTCCAAACCGTGTCCCATCTTGATTACCGGTGCCGGCGGAGACGTGGGCTCCATCAGCAAAACGATGATCAACATGCTCATCGAGAAGAAGCATCCGGTGCGTGCCTTCGTACGTAAGGACGACGAGAGGGCACAAGCGCTTCGAAAGCTCGGCGCCGAGATATTCGTGGGGGATCTACTCAACGTCGCTGATGTTGCGGCCGCCCTGAAGGGCTGTCGCCGGGTCTATTTCAGCATGAGCTTGAACCCCTATTACACCGACGCAACGATCTTGATGGCAGCCGCCGCGCGAGCCCAAGGAGACCTCGAGGTTTTTCTCAATATTTCCGAGTTCGAGCAGTCCTATATGGACTTCACGCGGATGACGGCCCCTTTTGAGGCACGGCGGGAGTGGTTGGGAGGACTTGTCACCGACTGGTCGCCGCAGCAGAGAGCCCATTGGGCCTCCGAACAAGCTCTGAATTGGTGCGGTCTGCCGGTCGTCAATATCCGAGCTACGATGTTCGTTGAAAATCCGATTCTCGCCTGGTTTCCGCTCAAGCAGTTGCTGAGTGCAGGCGAGCTTCACCTCCCCTTCGGCAAGCACAAGATCGCCCCGATTGCCGCCTACGACGTTGCCGAGGTCTGCACCAAAATCCTCATCGATCCGTCGGCGCACGTATCAAAAACCTACGAGCTCACCGGCCCGGAGGCGAAGGACATGCAGGGCTTCGCCGGGGATTACGCCGCGACGTTGGGAAGGCCCGTTTCCTACGTTCCTCAGGATCTGAACGCCTGGATCGAGGCCTACATCAATGGAGCACTGGCAACTCGCGTTCCGCACACCGCGGAGCACCTGAGGACTATCACCCGTCTGGCCGCAAGTGGACGGTATGAGGCCGTCACCGGCGAGCTCGAACATCTGCTCGGACGCGCTCCGAAGAGCTTCAGATGGGCCTTGGAGCGATCGCCCCGGCTCCTCGAAGCCCGCGGTTAAGGCTGATCGAGACAAATGCTTTCTGAAGCTACATCCCGGACCACTCGCATGGTGGCTCGCGGCTCAATTCCTTGCGTCTCTCGCTCCCTTCGCCGCCGACTTGCCTCCGGATTTCACTCGTTGCACCGGACGGCGGATCAAGGCCTCGGAGGCTTGCTGCAGGTGCCGGAAGCACTCATCGTGCTGCAGGCCGGGATTCAATTTCCCACCGAGGTGCCGCAAGCCCCATCGACCGAGAGCCAATACGATGACGCCGAGCTCGCGGCCCGGATCCGTCAAGGTATAGGCAGCTCTGGGAGGGTGATCGCTGTAGAACTCGCGGCGCACGAGGCCGTGTTCCTCAAGGATCTTTAAACGATCAGAGAGCACATTTGGAGCCATGCGGGGCAGACGCTCCTGAAGATCCTGAAAGCGCATGGTGCCAGGAAGCAAGTCCCTGATGATGAGGAGCGTCCACCGCGCGCCGACGATGTCGAGCGTACGGGCTACCGGACAAGTTACGTCGAGGCTATTTCTTGCCATCCAAATGGGTCCTAAAGTCCTTATCTTGTCCAAATATAGTCAATATTCCTGGAATTGGAACTACGCCAATGTGCCGAGAGCCATGGTCCTCTGGCACGGTCGCAGCTCCGAAGTCACGGGCCAGGAGCTTGCAACACCTCCCGCGCCTGTCGATCAATCTTCGTCCTTGTGGTGACGTGAAGTTCTCCGCCCAGTTCTCATGAAGCCTGCGGCCCGCCGCCTACTTGCGCTTCACTCCTCAGCTCGCGGCGCAAGATCTTCCCGACATTGCTCTTCGGGAGTTCAGACCTGAACTCGATCAGCTTCGGAACCTTGTATGGCGTCAACTGGGTCCCGGCAAAACTGACGAGTTCCTCCGCGGTCAGCTGAGGGTCGGCACGAACAACAAAGACTTTCACCGCCTCGGTGGATTTCGCGTCCGGCACACCGATAGCGGCACACTCCAGCACCCCTGGGTGACTCGAGATGACCGCTTCCACTTCGTTCGGGTAAACATTGAAGCCCGAAACGATGATCATGTCCTTCTTGCGGTCCACAATCTTGGTGAAGCCGTCGGCCGACATGACGCCGATGTCACCCGTTCGGAAGAACCCGTCAGCGGTCATCACCCGGGCGGTCTCATCAGGCCTGTTCCAGTAGCCGGGCATCACCTGTGGGCCTTTTCCGCAGATCTCGCCGGCTTCTCCGATCGGGGCCTCGTTTCCGTCGTCGTCGCGGATCGAGATATAGGTCGAAGGAAGCGGCAAGCCGATCGTGCCGGAGAACTCCGTCATGGTCGGCAACGTGGCCGTCAGCGTCGGCGACGTCTCGGAAAGTCCGTAGCCTTCGGAAAGGACACAGCCCGTCACCGCGAGCCACTTGTCCGCGACAGCCTTTTGAATTGCCATTCCTCCACCGATCGCCATCCGCAGCTGCGAAAAATCCACGTTCTTGAAGTCGGGATGGCGCAGGAGCCCATTGAACAGCGTGTTGACGGCCGGAAAACTGTGAATCTTGTATTTGCGGAGCTCCTTGACGAAGCCATCGATGTCCCGCGGATTTACGATAAGAAGATTGGCGCCGCCGATCCGCACCGAGAATAAGAAGCAAACGGTAAGCGCGAAGATATGATACAGCGGCAGCGCGCAGACCGTCAGCAAAGGTTCGCCTGCGGGAACACTGCGGAAGGCAGGCTCGCTCCAGGCATAAATTTGAAGGACGTTGGCCACCAAATTGCGATGGAGCAAGGTCGCTCCTTTCGAGACGCCGGTGGTGCCTCCTGTGTATTGCAGGAAGGCAACGTCGTCTGGGCCGATATCAGGCCTCCTCAATTTCATCTTCCGGCCTGCCGACAGCGCATTCTTGAACGAGACGGCGCTCGGAAGCGCATAGGCAGGGACCATCTTCTTCACCTTGCGCACGACAAGGTTTACGAGAATCCCCTTTGGACCGAGCAACTCCCCAATCGAGCAAATGACGATGTGCTTGACGTTCGTTCTTGGCAGCACTTTTTCCAAGGTCGAAGCAAAGTTCTCGAGTATGAAGATCGCTTCCGCGCCCGAATCGATCAGCTGATGCTCGAGCTCTCGAGGCGTGTAGAGAGGGTTGACGTTCACAACCGTGCAGCCCGCGCGCAAAGCCGCCGCGCCAGCAATCGGATTTTGGAGAACGTTCGGCATCATCACCGCAACCCGGCTTCCTTTTGCCAGGCCCTTGCTCTGCAGGTAGGCGCCGATTGCACCCGACATCTCGTCGAGCTCGCGGTAGGTGATTGCCTTGTCCATGCAGATGGCCGCTTTACGGTCTCCAAATTTCGCAAAGCTCGCTTCAAACATTTCGATCAATGACGGAAATTGATCGACGTTGATATCCGCCGGCACGCCGTCGGGATAATTCTCCAGCCAGAACCGTTGCACGTTTTCCCCCTTGGTACGGACCGACTTTGTGGCCTCGATCTGTCCGCCGAATGCGCCAGCCTCGGTTATCCGAGCGACGATATTAGCCCGGGACCTCGAATTCCCAAGTTCCTTTTCAGTATTGACTTTCTATTAAAATTCAAGTGACATCCTGCTCGTTCGGGAAGCGAAGCCGGGTCCGCGAGAGATCTCGCTCGGCTGACCACGTTGATCGCAAAGGGCGTATCCGCCAGGGCGCCCTTTCGTTCTCAGCGAATTATATCGACCTGGGGCTGACAGACGGCAGGAGAAGACCGATGACGATCGCAGACTTCATAACCAGCGAGGTCAATGCAAACGAAGTCGTGCTGTTCATGAAGGGATCGCCGAGCTCGCCGGCCTGCGGATTTTCGGCTCAGGTCGTTCGGATCCTCGATCATCTGGACGTGACGTACAAGTCGCACGACATCTACCAGTCCGAGGAATTGCGGCAAGGAATCAAGGCGTACTCGGATTGGCCGACGATTCCGCAACTCTACGTGCGCGGCGAATTCGTCGGCGGCTGTGACATCGTCACGGAAATGTTCCAGTCGGGCGAATTGCAACACTTGCTGTCGCAAGAGCAGCAAGTCGCGCACTCGTCCTGAGCTAGCCGCAACAACACCAAGGCCCGCCTGCTTGGCGGGCCCTTTCATTTGTCATGATGCCAGCGGCGCCAGCAGCTCAGGACGCTGATCGTCCAAGCGCCCGATTGCAATACTCGTTGCAAGGACGTAGCTCACCTCTGGTTCGCGATTGAACGACCGGCGACACCATAGGCGCCCGCCGAGCCACAAGCCTGTTCGACCGCTATGGTGCGACTTTGGATATCCGCCATCTCACCAGGTCGTCGGCGCCCGGGCCGGCCTTCGGCCGAACATCCCTCAAGCGGACCATCGCACCCGTATCTTCATCAACAATCGCTAGCTTCACCCGGCTGCCCCCGCTCTTGTTGATGAATTCGAGTGGAGGGCCGGCGCTCCCGGTCACTGCCCATTTGTCGCCGACCTGAGCGAGCGCCTGAATCACGAGAGCCACGTCCCAGCCTCGTATGGACAGGAAATACTCATAACGATCGGGTCCAGTCTGATAGAGACGACGCTCGATCAATCCGTTTCGTTCGAGATGTTTTAGCCGATCAGACAGGGTGGCATGCGTAATGCCGCTCGACTTCCTCAGATCCTCGTACCTGCTTATCCCCAACGAGAGGTCACGTAGGATCAAAAAGGCCCAGCGGTCCCCGACGGCGTCCAGTACGCCGGCGATCGAACACGCCATTCCTTCAAAGCTTTTCAATCGCATCCGTCATTGGCCCATTCACAGTCACACAAAGGCACCCGGCAGAGGTACCGCATCCGAAATCGGGGGCGGCGGCAAAAAGCTCTTGCCGAATGTCACTATTATTATTAGAGTGACTATAAGTAAAGCATCAAACCAACCGCGGGAGGAATTATGCCGGTCCAAGCCGTTCCGCATGAAGTGACAATCGAGATCAATGGTTCGCGCAGGACAGTGACCGTCGAGGCGCGCAGATTGCTTGTCCATCTCATCCGGGAGGATCTCGGCCTCACCGGCACGCATGTTGGGTGCGACACTTCTCAATGTGGTGCCTGTACCGTCGAGATCGATGGACAAGCGGTGAAATCCTGCACTGTCCTCGCCGTGATGGCCGATGGCGCGTCCATCACGACGATCGAGGGCGTGGCCGGCGGCGGTGGCGGCCTCGACCGTGTTCAGGCGGCGTTTCAAGATCACCACGCGCTTCAATGCGGCTTCTGCACGCCAGGCATGGTCATGGGCGTCCGGAATCTGTTGAAAGAAAACGCCAATCCCAGCGAGCGCGAGATACGACACGGTCTTGCCGGAAATATCTGCCGGTGCACCGGCTATCATAACATCGTGCGCGCCGTCGAAAGCCTCGCATCGAAGGAGGACGTGGCATGACCATTTCGACCGGAAAACGACACGTCGGCCAGCCGCTCAGGCGACGCGAGGACCGCAAACTGCTCGCCGGCAGGGGTCGTTACGTCGACGACATCAAGCTGCCAGGCATGCTGCACATGGCGATACTCCGATCGCCGCACGCGCACGCCACGATCAGCAGCATCGATCTGTCGCATGCGAAAGCGGCGCCCGGAGTTCGCCTGGTTCTTTCCGGCGAGGCGCTTGTCGATAGGATCGGTCCTATCGTGCCCAACTGGATTATTCCCGGCAGCAAGGTGCCGGTCCGCCCGGTGATCGCGACCGACCGCGTTCGCTTCGTCGGAGAATGCGTGGCGCTGGTGGTGGCAGAGACGCTGGCACAGGCCTACGATGCAGTCGGGCTGATCGAGGTCGATTACGAGGTGCTGCCCGCGGTGACCGAAGAGGCGGCCGCCGTCCAGCGGGGCGCGCCGCAGCTTCACGAGAACGTACCGGGCAACGTCACGACCCTCTACCAGGTCAAGGGGGGCGATTACACCAAGGCAAATCGGGAAGCGGATCAGGTCATCAGTCTTCGCGTCATCAATAACCGCTTGATTCCGACTTGCATGGAGACGCGCGCGGTCATCGCCGCACCAGAGCCCGACGGCACGCTCACGGTTTATATCGGCAGCCAGGTTCCTCATATGCACCGGCGCTGGATCGCGGAGACAGTCGGCATTCCCGAACATCAATTGCGCGTGGTCGCGCCCGATATCGGGGGCGGCTTTGGTGCCAAGATGCATCTGTACCCGGAAGATCTGCTCTGCCCCTATCTCGCTCGCGAATTGAACACACCGGTGAAGTGGTGGGAGACTCGCTCGGAGAGCCATCAATCAACCAGCCACGGCCGCGCCCATACCGAGGATATCGAGGTCGCTTTCACGAACGATGGAAGGATACTCGGCCTCAAGGTCAGTACGCTTGGGAATGTCGGAGCCTATCTGTCAAACATGGCGACCGGCGGCCCGACCGTGAACACGGTCAACTTCGGAACCGGGACCTACAAGATCGACAATTACGAAGCATTTTCCCGGGTCGTCGTCACCAATACGGTGCCAGTAGACGCCTACCGCGGCTATGGCCGGCCCGAAGGAGCTTACATTGCGGAACGCGCCATCGATGCCGTGGCGCGTCATCTCAATCTCGATCAAGTGGATGTCCGACGAAAGAACCTGCTTCATTCGTCGGATTTCCCTTACCGGCCGTATGGCAGCACCGGCGTGATGTACGACAGCGGCGATTATCAGGCATTGCTGGACAAAGCGCTCGAAGCATTCGATTATGAAAGACGCCGTGAAGAATGCGAGCGCTTGCGCGGGACCGGCATCTACCGCGGCATTGGAGTCGCTGCCTACACGCATATGTGCGGCATGGCTCCATCACGCCGTTTGGCTCCCGGCGGGTTCAACCGCGGAGGCTGGGAAAGCGCTCGCGTCAGCATTGATTCCAGTGGCCGGGCCACTATTTACTCCGGCTCAATGAGCCAGGGGCAAGGCCATGCCACGTCGCTCTCGCAAATCGCTGCGGACGTTCTGCAAATTCCGATAGACGACATCGAGATCGTTCAGGGCGACACGCGCCAGGTGCAAGCCGGACACGGCACGTTCAACTCACGCTCCATGGCGGTCGGCGGATCGAGCGTTCATGTGTCTGCTCACCAGGTCATCGCCAAGGCCAAGAAGATCGCCGCGGGCATGTTGGAGGTGGACGAGAAGGATGTTTCCTATTCGGCGGGCGCATTCACCGTACCCGGCACCGATATCGCCCCACTGACCTTCTCCAAGGTGGCGCGCATGGCATATGTCGGCCATAAGTTGCCTGACGGGGTGGCCCCCGGCCTCGACGAGACGGTTTTTTATGATCCTACCGGCATGGGCGCACCGTCAGGGGTCCACCTCGCTTATGTCGAGGTCGATCCCCAGACCGGAACGGTCGACATTCTCGACTATGTCGCGGTGGACGATGTCGGGACGTTGATCAACCCGCTTCTGGCGGCCGGCCAAATCCATGGCGGCGTCGTGCAGGGTATCGCTCAAGCCCTTTATGAAGAAGTCAGCTACGACCCAGAGAATGGACAGCTCCTGACGGGTTCGCTGCTCGACTATGCCGTTCCCCGCGCCGAGCATGTGCCGAACATCCGATCCTTATTCCAGGAAACGCCGTCGCCGACCAATCCGATCGGCGTGAAGGGCATCGGTGAGAGCGGCTCGATCGCTGCTCCGCCCTGCATGGTCCACGCCGTGCTCGATGCGTTGTCGCCATTCGGCATCAAACATCTCGATATGCCTCTCACGCCCCCACGAATCTGGGCCGCAGTACGCAACGCACGCGCAGGAGCCGCCTGATGATCCCCGCTGCATTCGAGTATGTCCGCGCGTCTTCCCTCGCCCAGGCGATCGAGCTGTTGCGCGACAATCCCGACGGAGCGAAGCTCCTGGCTGGCGGCCATACCCTGCTTCCAGCGCTGAAGTTGCGGCTGGCTTCGCCCGAGCTTTTGATCGACATCGGAGGCATCTCCGAGATCAAGGGGATCGAAATCGGCGAAACCCACGTCAAGATCGGCGCGCTTACGACCCACGCTGAGCTGTTAGCTTCCGAGCCGTTGAATCAAATATTCCCGGTCTTCCGGGCGGCAGCCAGCGTTCTCGCGGATCCCCAGGTACGTAACCGCGGCACGATCGGCGGTTCGCTGGCGAATGCCGACCCGGCGGCAGACTGGCCAGCCGTCGTTCTGGCGCTGCGGGCGGAAATCGAGATCGCTGGCGCAGCTGGACGTCGCACCGTTCCGGCGGAAGACTTTTTCGTCGATATTTTCACGACGGCCCTGGAGCCAGACGAAGTTCTTGCCGCTATCCACATCCCTCGGCCGAAATCCGGCACTCGTTACACCTATCGGAAGATCCGACATCCGGCGAGCGGGTTTGCCGTCGTGGGAGTCGCAGCAGGCGTACAATTGCAGGGCGATATCGTCGCCGACGTTTCCATCGGCATCACCGGTGCAGCGAACCACGCCTTCGTGGGCAAGGCAGCGTCCGACTTCCTGATCGGCAAGGCTCTCTCCCAGGACAACATCGGCGAAGCCGCCAAGATGGTCGGTGACATCACCGAATGTCTCTCGGACCGATATGCACCGGCCGAATATCGCGCGGACCTGATCAGGATCGAGCTCGGGCGAGCTCTACTTGCGCTTTCCTCTTGAGACGGCCCCCACCGCTTTGGCGACATTGCGGCCGCCTGGAGCGCCGCCAAATCGCGCTCGATTGAAGCGCACGGCACCCGCGCCGGGGACGATCTCGACGTCCTCGAGCCGCAAAGGCTTGCCGTCCGCTCTTTTCAGCTCCGGATATTCAATCGGACGTCCCGCCGCCCGATCGAGAAACACGACCTGCGGTCCCTCTGACTCCGCGAGCCAGTCGTCACCCCATTTCTTCAACGCAAGGTAGGCCGGAAAAAAGTCGCGGCCCTTGTCGGTGAGGACATACTCGTATCGGCCCGAATGTTCGGGTAGAGGTACCCGCCTCATAACACCGGCAGTTACAAGCTTCTTCAACCTGGCGCTCAGGATGTTGGGGGCGATTCCGACGTACATCTCGAACTCGTCGAAGCGCTTCACGCCGTAATACGCCTCCCGCAAGATCAGGATAGACCAGCGGTCCCCGACGATTTCCATCGCTCGCGCAACGGAGCATTCCTTGTTGGCGAGACGGCCCTGCTTCGTACTGGACATAGGCTTTCACCTCCAAACCCAGCCCATACCAAATCGAGCGGGATTCGTGTATGTCCAGTTCGAGCCTTTCTTCGCGTCTATGCCTCAGGCGGCCTGTCCGGGCTCGCTTTTCGTATTGGCGGCCGCGTCGGTCTCCAGGGCGCGCCTATGGGAGACCAGAACGCCTGCCTCGCTCAAGCGCTTCAACTCTTCTTCGCTGATGCCGAGTTCGCCGAAAACCGCAAAGTTGTGTTCCCCCTGGAAGGCCGGCGCTCCAATCGGCGACAATTGGTCTCCGGAAAAGTGCCACGGTCGTCCCGGCAACCGGTATTCCCCGCCGCTTCGATCGGGCACCCGTTGGACCGCGCCCCAATAGTCGCTCCACTCGGAAGATGCGAGCTCCTTGATGGAGCGGATCTCGCCCATCGCGATTTTGGCTTCGTCAAACTGCGCGTCCAATGTCGCCATGTCCGGGAATGTCAGTATCCAGGACTGGATGATCTGGTGCAGCAGACCGAAGTTCAACCGGCGCGCGGCCGCAGTGGCGAACCGTGGATCCTCAATCAGATCGACACGGCGCATCGCTCTCAGCCAAGACGGAAACGTCAGGCTGCCGATGATGCTCGTTGCTACGGTGAACTCTTCGCCTTGCGGCCCGATGAAGAACGAGCAGTCGGTCGCCCCCAGCACCGCCGGCTCCGCTCCGATGTCGTCGTCGGACAGATCGACGTGGGCTCGCTCGTTGACCGCCAGCAGCGTCGCCGCCATGGCGATGTCTACGTACTGGCCCTGCCCGGTCTTCTGCCGGCTGTTGAGAGCCGCGAGGATCGCGATCACTCCCTGCAATCCGGTGTAGACGTCCGCATGCGAGAGACTGTCGGTGCGCGGCTCGGTCAACGCCTCGCCGTAGTGACGAATACTGTTATGAGTGAAGCCGGCCTCGGCCTGCACGGTCGGCGCATACGCCATCCGGCTGCGCCAGGGGCCGCCCTGCCCATATCCGGTGATGGACGCGTAGATCAATTTCGGGTTTCGCTTGGATAGCGTATCGTAGTCGAGCCCGAAGAAATTGAGCGTGCCAGCGCGGAAATTCTCGACCACGACGTCCGCCGTGTCACAGAGCTTCAGAACCAATTCATAGGCGCCCGGCAGGTTGAGATTGATGCTGACATTGCGTTTGCCGGCATTCTGCTGCGCGTAATAGCCTGACATGCCGTCGGTTGACGGAAACGCGAACCGACTGACATCAGGGCTCGGCGGTTCGATCTTGATGACCTCGGCGCCGAGATCCTGCAGCGTCCTCGCGCACAGGGGGCCCGCCAGGACGCGGGAGAAATCCACGACTCGAATTCCACTGAGGGGGCCGCTCATGTCACCGCCCCGCGAATTTTGCGAGACCAGGACCATTCTTGCGATAGGACGCAAGGCCGGTCTTCAGGTCCTCCGACGCCCATATCGGCGCCTGTACTCTCGCCATTGCTTCGTCGGCGGCCGCGACGCCCTCGTTAACTGCGATATAAGCGAGCTCCTTGGTTGCGGCATGCGCGACCGTGGGGCCTTGCGCAAACTCCTCCGCGATAGCCATCGTCGCAGCCTCCAAGGACTCCTCCGGCACAGTTAGATTGATCAGACCCCACTTCTCCAGCGTCGGTGCGTCGTAGCGGCGCGCCAACATCGACATTTCCTTGGCACGCTGCGCGCCGATCCGCTGCACCTGACGCTGGATCCCCCCCAGCAACGGATGCAGCCCCAGCGTCGCCTCGACCGAGCCGATCTTTGCCGAACTAGCCGCGATGATGTAGTCGCAGGACAAAGCGAGTTCGAGCCCGCCACCCAGGCAGACACCGTGGATGCTCGCAATCAACGGAACCGGCAACAGCTCCATAAAGCGCAGGAAGTCGACGTTCGTTCGCCGCAAATTCGCGCCGCTCCGTTCGGCATCGTCGGCCGCCACTTGGGTCTCGAAAATATCCAGATCCGCTCCGGCTGAGAAATGGCGCAACCCGCTGCGGATGACGATAGCACGGCTTCCGGCCTTCTGAGCCGCCTCAACCTGCTGAACGATCGCATTGAGGAACTTGGGGCCGAGCAAATTGTACGGCCGATAGACCATGGTCAATACCGAGATATTTCCGCGCTCGTCGCGCGTCACCAATGCCTCTTCAGACAAAGCCGCCTCCCTGGTCGACGCCGCTCCGTAACGGGTCATTATTTTCTATAGACGATTGTCACATCATGACTTGCATTTTGCAAGCCTCAATTTTCCGGCGCATCCTGGCGTGCGACTCTATTTCTCAAGACACCGATCTTCTCTACCTCGAGCTCGATCGTATCCGAATGCTCGAGGTACCATCCAAGCTCGAGACCACAGCCGTTGCCGACAGTACCCGAGCCGATGAACTCACCCGGCATCAACGTCTCATCCCGTGTCACGTGCGCGATGATTTCTTCGAACGAGAATAGCATGCCCTCGCTTGTGCCTCGCGAACGGGTCTCACCGTTGACGCGCGCTTCCATGGCGAGCTTGTAGGGATCGCCTATTTCATCTGGCGTCACGATCCAGGGCCCGAGCACGTTGCCGCCGTCAAAGCTCTTGCCTTTGGCCGGCCCCAGCCTGCCTTCCATCTCCACCCGCTGGGCATCGCGCGCGGAAAAATCATTGAAGATCGTGAACCCGAATATGTGGTCGCGCGCTTTCGCTGCAGAGATGTTCGCGCCCCTATTCTTGGTGATGATGCCGAACTCCAACTCGTAGTCCATCACTTGGCTATAGCGGGGCCATCTCACAGTGGTGTTGGGGCCTCCGACGCTGAAGCGGTTCGTGATGTAGTAGATCGGCTGCTTGCGATAGACTTCCGGCAATTCAGGCAGAGGCGCCGCCTGAAGGCGAGCGAGTTCAACCGCGTCACCGGCCTTTCGCGCCTGGAACTTGAGGTGCCCGATCGGAGCTTGAACGATATGCACCGGAAAAGACATGCCGTCTCGCATTTGGCGCGGCTCCGGCAGCGGGGCGAGAAGTTCGGATGCGGCAATATCGGACGATAGATCTCGATCCTGCCCGTATCGGCTGAACAGGTCCGACGCCGTATCGAGTGACGCGTCACAGTCGTCGATGAGATCGACCATCGAATTGAAGGCAGGATTTGCCTTGCCGGCGCGTTCGGATGCGGAAGCAAGATCGAACAGCCGTGTATCGCCGGCATGAACCAACGCGACCCTATTTCGCCCGTTCGACCGATAGGTAGCTAGTTTCAAGAGCCCCTCCCATGATCTGACATTCTCTCGTTGCTTAACGCTGAGCATATCGCATGGCTTTTGTTTTGCAAGTTATATGGCCAGACGAGCAATGGACGCGTGGCGTGATTGTCACCCGGCGATCATTGACCCGAGCGTCTCGGTCGATGGAGCAACATGAGTAGCAAGCCGGGGGCGCCATCGGCCGGCAGCCCCAGGAGCGTCGCCCACCACCGACAGTCCTGGGCTCTTGTCTTCCGCCGTAGCTGCGTTCTCCGGATATCGCGCCTGCAATCGGTAGACGATATCGAAGTCTACGCGATGCACGCCCCCAGAACGTCGGCGCGGCTGATAGTTACGCGATCGAGCTTTCGCGGGCTGCGGATACCTGCTGCAGGCCGCGAGAAGATGGGTCGTTGCGATGCCTGCATTGCCGGCGTATAGAATTCGTATGATATGCCCTTAATAAAGCCCGCGGCCGGTTCCGGGCCCGCATATCCCACGCGAGGAATAAACATGCAGTCCCCCATCTTGATCACCGGCGCCACCGGAACCATCGGCCATGTTGTATGCAAGCTGCTGGTCGAACGGGGCGCGAAGGTACGAGCTCTCGTCCGCAGCGAGGACGCGCGATCGGCCAAGCTGGCCAACTTAGGGGTTGAGATCGTCGTTGGCGATCTTCTCGATCTGCACGCGATGCATCGAGCGATCGAAGGTTGCGAGCAGGTCTACTTCGGTATGGCCGTTTCACCTTCATATCTGGAGGCGACCGTCAACGCCGCGGCCGTCGCGAAACACCACAAGGTAAGCGCGTTCGTGAACATCTCTCAGATGACCGTATCGCAGATGAGCATCAATTCGACGACCGACAGTCCGCAGCAAAAGCTGCACTGGCTGGCGGAACAGGCATTGAATTGGTCCGGACTCCCTGTCGTACATGTCCGCCCCACGGCATTCCTGGACACCTTTTTCCTTCGACTTTCCGCGAGTTCCATCCGTGACCATGGACAAATTCGCCTGCCCTTCGGAAACGGGAAGACGTCGCCAATAGCGAGTGAAGACGTTGCGCGTGTGATAGCAACCATCCTCCAAGACCCGGGCCCGCATATCGGCAAGATTTACGAACTGACGGGACCCCGGTCACAGGACATGAACGGAATTGCCGAGGAGTTCTCCAAGGCCCTGGGAGGTCCGATCACTTATGTCAACGTTCCCTGGGAGCCTTGGCGCAAGCAGTTGGAGGATAGCGGAAGATTGCCTCCCCATGCGCTTTCCCATCTCGCGACAATGGCTCTTCTCAAACAGCAGAATCGATACGACAGGTTGACCTCGGATGTCGAGAAGATCACCGGCAAGCCGCCGCTTAGCGTTTACGATTTCGTTCTGCGGCACGCGGGCTTTTATACGACGGGCGGTTAGGCGACACCGCGTCAAGGTGACGACGCCTCCGCGGTACGTCATCGCCGGTGCATAGCAGTGCAAACGGGCGCTCCAGGTCAGTTACGCCTTGCGAAACAGACCCTTGAGGATCCGATCGTCCCGTCAAATCCGAGGTTTATATATTTTATCTAGCGACTTATAATTTGATAGTCGCGACACGACCTGGCCCCGATACGGGCAACGGTCGGCAGATCGACGGGTGTGTCACCACTGCCTCAAAGCTTGGAGTCCAGACATGAAGGCTTACCTCTGCAAGTTCATTCCGCCGCGGGCCGACTTCATAACGACGATGACGGCCGACGAAGCAAAATGGATGAAGCAGCATGGAGCCTTCTTGGACGATCTGCTCGCCAAAGGAATAGTCGTCGCGCACGGCCCTGTCATGGATCCGAGTGGGGGTTATGGCGTCTCACTCTACCAGATCGCCGACGATGAGAACATCGAAGCGATTACCTCACAGGATCCGATCGTGAAGAACGGCGCCGGGCACTATGAGCACTTTCCGATGCGACATTTGTCGGCTCGAGGCTGAATGCCGCGCCCATCACCTTCAGTACCGCGCAAATCTGGCGTTTGTCTCCCGGACTTGCGCAGGATGCGCGCTCCAATACAGCGCCAAAATCGGCCGAAGAAGCAGCGCGCTTCTCTTCCGGTGATGGGCGTGACTGAAGAGTCTACGACAGACTCATAAGAGAACTGGACGCTCAAAATATCGAGCGTCCAGTCCGTTCAGACCCCTACTGCCTGGGACGCGTCAGGCGATTGCGCGTGCCGGGACGGAACCCGTGCTCACACCGTCGAGGAAGCCCGTCAGCCGCTGCCGGATGATGCGTTCGGCGCCATCCATGATGCGATCGATCAACTCCTTGACCGTCGGAATATCGTTGATGAGCCCGACCACCATGCCGCAGCTCCAGGCCCCGGCATCCATGTTGCCCTCCAACATCACCTTTGGATAGACGCCGGCAACCTGGTCGAGAATATCCTCGATCTTCAGGCTGGCGCCCTTCTCGCGCTCGATCTCGATTAGCTCGCTGACGCCCTTGTTCTTCAACACGCGCTCGGTGTTGCGCAGCGCGCGCATGACGAGAACGGTGTCGAGCTCGGTCGCCTTGACCAGTGCTTGCTTCACATTGTCGTGGACCGGCGCCTCCTTGGTGGCGACGAAGCGGGTGCCCATGTTCATGCCCGCCGCACCCATGGAGAGAGCCGCGACGAGGCTGCGCGCATCCGCCATGCCGCCCGACGCGACGAACGGAATCTTGAGCTCATCGGCCGCACGCGGCAGCAGGATCATGTTCGGCATGTCGTCCTCACCCGGATGGCCGCCGCACTCAAAGCCATCGACACTGACCGCGTCGCAGCCGATCTTCTCGGCCTTCAGCGAATGCCGCACCGAGGTGCACTTATGGATCACCTTGATGCCGGCGGCCTTCAGCGCCGGCATGTACTCCTCCGGGCTGCGGCCGGCGGTCTCGACCGCCTTGATGCCGCCTTCCTTGATCGCGGCGATATACTCGGGATAAGGCGGAGCGGTGAAGCTCGGCAGGAAGGTGAGATTGACGCCGAACGGCTTGTCCGTCATGTCGCGACAGCGCGCGATCTCCTTGGCCAGAAGCTCGGGCGTCTTCTGGGTGAGGCCGGTAATGAGGCCGAGGCCGCCGGCGTTCGACACCGCTGCTGCGAGTTCGGCGAACCCGACATAGTGCATCCCGCCCTGAATAATCGGATGTTCGATACCGAACAGTTCAGTGATCGCTGTCTTCACGATGATCTCCCGCAGTTCCGTTCAATGGATGATTTCGAAAAGGCCCGCCGCGCCCATGCCGCCACCGATGCACATGGTCACGACGCCGTACTTTGCCTTTCGTCGCCGCCCCTCGATCAGAAGGTGGCCAGTGAGGCGCGCGCCGGTCATGCCATAGGGATGGCCGATCGCGATCGAGCCTCCATTGACGTTGAGCTTGTTCGGGTCGATGCCGAGCTTGTCGCGGCAATAGATCACCTGAACGGCATATGCCTCGTTGAGCTCCCAGAGATCGATGTCGTCGATCTTCAGGTTGTGACGCTTCAGCAGGCGGGGGATCGCGATGACCGGGCCAATACCCATCTCGTCCGGCTCGACGCCCGCTGCAACGAAGCCGCGGAAGATGCCGAGCGGCTTGAGCCCCTTTTTGGCCGCGGCCTTATCGCTCATGATCACGCATGCCGAAGCACCGTCGGAAAGCTGGCTCGCATTGCCGGCGCTGATGGTCTTGCCCTCGAACACCGGCTTGATCTTGGCGAGGCCTTCTGCGGTCGTGTCGGGACGCGGGCCTTCGTCTTTGGCGAGGGTCACCTGTTCATAGGAGACCTGCTTGGTCTCCTTGTTGACGAGCGCCATTTTCGTCGTGATTGGAACGATCTCCTCGTCGAACCGGCCGCTCTGCAGAGCAGCTCCGACGCGGCGCTGGCTCTCGAGGCTGTATTCATCCTGCTTGTCGCGGCCGATCTTGTAGCGCTCGGCGACCGTTTCTGCCGTCTCGAGCATCGACATGTACATGTCCGGCTTCATCGCCATCAATTCATCGTCGACCATATGAAACTTGTTCATGTGCTCGTTTTGCACCAGGCTGATCGACTCGATGCCGCCGCCGATCGCGACATCCACGCCATCCAGCATCACGGAACGTGCCGCCACGGCGATCGCCTGCAGGCCAGAGGCGCATTGCCGATCGATCGTGGTCCCGGCGACGGTCACCGGCATGCCCGCACGGATCGCCCCCTTGCGGGCCACGTTCATCACCATGGTGCCTTGCTGCATGGCGCAGCCCATCACCACGTCTTCGACTTCACCCGGGGCGATTCCGGCGCGCTTCACCGCCTCGGCCATGACGTGACCGGCCAAGGTCGGCCCCTCCGTATTGTTGAGGGATCCACGGTAGGCTTTGCCGACCGCGGTACGAGCGGTGGAAACGATTACTGCTTCTGTCGTCATACTCGCCTCTTTTCTTACGCGGCCGCGCCCAGTCGTGCATAGCGCAGGACATGGAACGCAGGGTCGCCGAACTGGATGTTGATGGAAGAGATCCGCTTAAAATAGTGGCCCACATTGAGCTCATCGGTCATGCCCATGCCGCCATGCAGCTGCACAGCCTGGTCGGCGACGAACTTGGCCGCATAGCCGATCTTCGTCTTGGCACCAGAGGCGAGCCGCGAGAGCCCGGCTTCATCGCCGCTGATGCTGAGATTGAGATGCTGCATCAGCGAGAGCGCCTCCTGATGGGCGATGAACATATCGACCATCCGATGCTGCAGCACCTGAAACGAACCGATGGTGGTGCCGAACTGCTTGCGGGTCTTCGAATATTCCAATGTGGCGGAATTCAATTCGCCAATGGCACCGACCGCTTCCGCACAGAGCGCGCCGATGGCGCGGTCGCGGCAGGCCTCCAGCGCAGCCACGCCCTCGCCTTCCTTGCCGAGCAACTGCCCACGGACATTGCGCAGACTGATCTCGGCGGCGCGCCGGCCGTCGATGGTCCTGAAGCTTTGCAGATCGACACCAGCCGCGCGGCGGTCGACCGCGAACAGACTGACCCCAGCGCGGTCCCGTCGATTACCCGAGGTGCGCGCGGAAATGAGAAGGTAATCCGCCCAGGGCGCCGCGATCACCGCCGTCTTTCCGCCGTTCAGGACATAGGCATCGCCCTCGCGTCGCGCGGTGGTCGTCACGTCTGCGAGATCGAACCGGCCTCCCTTCTCCGTCCAGGCCAGCGTCCAGATCTTCTTGCCGTCGATGATGTCGGGGATGAAGCCCTGCTTCTGCGCGGCATCGCCTAGCCGTTCGATCAGGCCGCCGGCCAACACCACCGTCTCCACGAACGGCTCGACGACGAGATGGCGTCCGAACTCATGCGCGATGATCATGGTCGACAGCGGACCGCCGCCGAGGCCACCAGCGTCCTCCGCGAACGGTGCAGCCAGCAGGCCGAGTTCGGCGAACGCCGCCCATTGCCTGCGGCTAAAACCTTGCTCGTCGGCGACGATCTTGCGGCGCGCATCGAAATCATACTGATCGCGTAGCAGGCGCTGGATGCTGGATCGCAGCAATTCCTGCTCTTCCGTAAACTGAATGTCCATCCGACCCTCTCGATACTCTGGCTAGAGACCAAGCACAGCTTTTGCGATGATGTTGCGCTGAATCTCGTTCGACCCGCCGTAGATGCTGAGCTTGCGAGAATTCAGGTACTTTTCCGACGCGGTGTGCCCGTATTCAGAACCGGGCATGAAGTGGTTGGCGCTGACCGGATGCTCGCGCAGCGCGAGCCCGTAACTGCCGATCGCGCGATGGGTCAATTCGGTGATCTTCTGGAAAATCTCAGTGCCGCGGATCTTGAACAACGAGGCGGCCGGTCCAGGGTCGATGCCCCGCGCCATCTGAGCCACGACACGCAGCTCGGTCGCCTCGAGCGCCAGTACGTCGAGTTCCACGAGGGCGATCTCGCGCAGGAAGTCGAGATGCGCAGGATCGTCGGGCGCGACCTCGGCCTCTACGATCTGCTTTAGTTTGTTGATGTAGCGCGTCGATCGACCGATGCCGGCCATGCTGGTTCGTTCGTTGCCGAGCAGAAACTTGGCATAGGTCCAGCCCTTGTTCTCCTCGCCGATCAGGTTCTCGACGGGGACGCGAACGTCCTCCAGAAAGACGTCGTTGACCTCATGGCTTCCGTCGATGGTGATGATCGGCCGCACGGTGACGCCCGGCGACTTCATGTCGATCAACAGGAAGGAGATGCCGGATTGTGGTTTCGCATTCGGATCGGTCCGCACCAGACAGAAGATCCAATCCGCATGCTGAGCGAGCGTCGTCCAGGTCTTGTGACCATTGACGATATAGTGATCGCCGTCGCGCACGGCCTTGGTGCGGACGGTTGCCAGGTCCGAGCCGGAGCCCGGCTCGGAGTAGCCCTGGCACCACCAGTCCTCGCCCGACAGAATACGCGGAAGAAACTTCTTCTTCTGGGCATCGTTGCCGAACGTGTAGATGACAGGCCCCACCATGGTGACGCTGAATGCCAAGGGCGGCAGCGTGCCGGCGCGGCTGGTCTCCTGTTCAAAGATGAAGCGGCGCGTAATCGACCAGCCGGGACCGCCGTACTCCTTGGGCCAGAGAGGCGCGATCCAGCCCTTTTTGTGCAGAATGCGATGCCAGAGCAGCGATTGCTCCTTGGTCAGGTCGGTCTCCGGATTCGGGACACGCATTTCCGCAGGGTAGTTTTCTGCGATGAAGGAGCGCACTTCGTCCCGAAATGCGGCATCCTCTGGAGAAAGCGCCAGCTCCATACTATTTGCTCCTCACCACTTCTCGCCGAAAGGACGAATCTCCAGCTCGAACGTCCATGCGCTTTTCGGCTGCTGGTAGAGTTGCCAATAGGATGCAGCAACGGAGGACGGCGGCATCAGCGCATCCGGATCGTCCAGCGCGTTTGGCCCGAGAGCCTCCAGCCGCCGCTGCCGAACCCATTCGGTATCCACGCCGGAATCGATGATCAGATGCGCAACGTGGATATTTTGGGGGCCAAGCTCGCGAGCCATTGCTTGCGCGACCGCGCGAAGGCCGAATTTGGCGCTCGCAAAGGCAGCATAACCGCTGCCGCCGCGGAGCGAAGCGGTCGCCCCCGTGAAGAAGATCTTACCGCCCCCGCGCGGCAGCATCAGGCGCGCCGCCTCGCGGCCGGCCAGAAAGCCCGAATAGCAGGCCATTTCCCAGACCTTACGGAAAACGCGCTCAGTGGTTTCCAGAATGGGGAAGTTGACGTTCGCGCCGATGTTGAAGATGCAGACTTCCAGCGGCGCATGTTTGTCTGCATCGTTCAGGAACGAGACGATCTCGTCTTCCTTGCGAGCGTCGAGCGAACGGGCGTGAACCTCTCCGCCGGCAGCCTCGATATCCTTGACGAGCGGAGCCAACTTTTCGCCGTTACGACGGCCGGCGAAGACGGTGAACCCTTCTGCGGCAAACTTCTTGGCGATCTCGCCGCCGATGAAATCGCCGGCGCCGATGACAGCCGCGGTTGCGTTTCTCTTCTGCACGGGCGTGCTCCCTGTGAGGTTATACTTCGCTTGAACTAGCTTGCCGTGAACCCGCCGGACCGCGTCGTCGACGCGCTCGGCATCATGGAAAGTACATAGCGTTCTTTTTTAGAACTCGTCAATTGATATTTGAAGTTGGCGCTTCGAGATCGCAAGGTGAAAGAGGCTCCGACCTCAAACTAAACTGGATATCGAGCCTGACTGCCGAGCGCGGCAGAAGATGCGCTATCCCGATCCAATGACGGCTCATTCAAAGTGAACTCGCTCACGGCACGAAGTTGAAGGACATCAGCGCTGTCCTTTATCGGGGCCGCGATTGAGATCTAAAGATATTGTCGCCGAGCTCACCGCTTCACCGCGAGGGCGGCTATTCCGGTGGTCGTGCCCGACGGCGAGCGGCATCGAAAGACCTACCTGCAAGGCTCACCGCGATCATCGCCGGCGGCGGATCTCATTCATGATCGCCGAACTTCGATGCAGATATCACCTGGCCTTGGAAGTGGTCCCGCGGGTTTGTTCGACGATGGATTCCTCCACGTCCCGCAACTGGTCCTTTCCGAAGAACATTTCCTTGCCGACGAAGAAAGTCGGCGAGCCGAACGCGCCCCGGCTCACAGCGTCGTTCGTCAGCTCGATGAGCCTCTTCTTCACATCGTCTTCCTGCGCACGCTTTGCCACGCGATCGATATCGATGCCTGAAGAGATGAACGCGCTCCGAAAAACCTCAGGATCGTCCATTTTCTTCGGTTCTTCCCACATATGATGATAGGCGGCCCTGAAGTAGGGTTCGAACACGCCCTCGAACTGCGCCGCAACCGCGCAGCGCATCAACATAAGGGTGTTGACGGGGAAGAAGGGATTGGTGCGGAATTTCGTCACGTTATGGCGGCGAATAAACCGCTGCGTCTCAAGCGCCTGATACTCCGGCTTGTTCTTGATTCCACGAAGAGAATCGAAGGGCGACATGTTTCCGGTGGCCTTGTAGATGCCGCCAAGAAGGACCGGGACGTACTCGAATTTAGCCCCGGTTCGCTGTTCGATGCCCGGGATCGCGACCTCGGCCAAATAGGCGTTCGGACTACCGAAATCGAACTGGAATTCTACTTTCGGGGTCATGTCGGCGTCCTCCGGACAATTTCGATGATTGTGACATGAGTTTACAGTTCCATTTTTGAACTGTCAAACCGATACTCCGACAATTTGGTCGATTTTTCCTAGGGGTATTGTTTGAGGATCAGTACCTATCTAGAATGATATGACTTGTCGCTTCTCCGCAGATTCGTGGGAGAATGATCGGGCTATTGGAGACCGCGGATGAAATGGAAGGAACTTGAGGAAGAGCCGTGTTCAATGGCCAGGACTATCGCCGTAATCGGCGACCGATGGACGCTGCTCATCCTACGCGAATGCTTTTTGCGTACTCGCCGCTTCGAGGGATTCCAGTCCGCCTTGGGAATAACCCGCCATCTCCTTGCCGAGCGGTTGAAGAAGCTTGTCCGGCAAGGCATTCTCCGCCGAGTCCCCTATCAAGAATCGCCCAAGCGCCACGAGTACATCCTGACGCAGAAGGGCCTCGATCTCTATCCGATCATGATGGCGATCGTTCATTGGGGCGACACTCACATGGTCGACGAACGCGGTCGGCCGCTTCTGCATCAGCATCGCCACTGCGGTAAGGACTTCGACCCCGTCATGGTTTGCTCCGAGTGTGGCGAGCCGGTTTTAGCCAAAGAGGTCCATACGCATCCGGGCCCTGGTGCCAGGCGCCCCCTTGCGAAAAACGACCTGGAAGCGCCGGCCCCAGAACCCAAGGTGCGACGCAAGGTAGCCTGATCGCCCTGCCCTGCGAAGCCAGGCCAAGCCGCTACGCAAATGATTGAGGAGCCGACCGTTTCACCGAGATCAGCCTCCATGTATGCCACCGACTGGGCGCTCGAGGGGTAAAAGTTCAAACTCGGATCACGCCAAAGTTCGGGGCGGAGCAGTAGAGCGATTCGACCTGATCCGATCGGCACTTCAAGACGGCGCGTTGATTGACGTATGCCTTGTCGGTGATCTCTCCAGCGGCGATCGACGGCGGCTCCTTGAGCAGCACGAACGAATGAGCATTTTCGCTGCTGCCAACGGTTCGGTTGTATTCTTGGAGCCGGTCCTTGAGGAACTGCACAACGACGGGATCGCTGGTCAGGTCGGAAGGCGGCTGCGAAGAGATCCGTGCCGCCTCCGTCGGGTTCAGCCAGCAAAGCAGACCACAGTATTCTCGGTTTTCGCCTGCAATCACCACATCCGACAGCATGCCACGGGTAGCTGCCAGGATAGCGGCGCGCATGTTCCCGATCGATACCCAGGTCCCGTTGGCGAGCTTGAAGTTTTCGGAGATCCGGCCCGTAAAGCGAAGTCCCGATTCCGGCTTCTCCGGGTCCATGAATGAGACCGTGTCGCCGATGCGATAGAAGCCTTCTTCATCGAAAGCTTGTTCCGTCAAATCCGGCCGACCGAGATAACCCGGCGTGACGTTGGGACCTTTGACCCGCACCTCATATGTATCGGAAACGGGAAGCAGCTTCAGCTTCAGACCGGGCGCGGGAAGGCCGATTTCGCCCGGTCGATCGGTAGCCCAATGGGTCGTGCTGATCGTGGGTGCGGTTTCCGTCGTGCCGTAGCCCGACATGACGGGAATACGCCGACCGGTGATCGATGACGTCAACCGGTAAAGACGCTCGAGCGTGTTCTGCGAGATGGCTGCGCCGGCGTAACTTATGCGATCCAGCCGCTTCAGGATGCGCGCGCCAAGTTCGGAATCCTTCTCGATGGCGTCGCAAAGGGAATTGTAACCGGCCGGCACGTTGAACATGGCGGTCGGTGAAACCTCTTGGAGATTGAGGAGAGTCTTGTGGAAGAGCTGCGGCAATGGCCGGCCGTCGTCGATGTAGAGCGTCCCCCCATTCTTGAGTATGCCGTGCAGAATGACGTTGCTTCCCATGGTGTGGTGCCATGGCATCCACTCGACCTGAACAGGCGCTTCGGAGGGGGCTACCAGCAAGCTGCCCATTTGCAGAGAGCTCGCCATCATGCGGTGAGTATTCAGGACACCCTTGGGGAGGCCCGTCGAGCCCGACGTAAAGAGGACTTTTGCGACCGAATCGCAAGATACGGAGCGGGACGCGCCTTCGAAGCCTCGATAGCTGCTCCTCTTCTCGGTCAGGTCAGAATAGCGCACCGTGTCGGGAGCGCCGTCTACGCTGATCCAGGTCGCCGCTTTCAGTTCCGGAATGGAGCGGGCCGCTGAGAATTCGCGTCCGCTTTGCACGAACACGAACTTCGGGCGCAGCACCTCTGCGACATCCTTCAGCCGCGCCAGACCGCCGGGCATCAACGTGTAGTTCGGCGAGATCGGCGCAAAAACGACGCCGATCGACATCGCGGCGAAAGACATCACCGCGTTCTCGATGGAATTCCCGGAGAGGATGGCGAGATTATCTGAAGGCCTCGCATCCATCTCGATCAGGTTTTGGCCAACCGCCTGAACCAGGGACCAGGCCTGGCTATATGTGATCTCGTCCCACCCGCCGCTTGAATTACGTTGAGCCAAGAAAATGCGGTCGGGAGCTGCCTTCGCCCACCTCGGCAGAAAGTCCGTGATACGCCAATCGCACTCCCCCAGCTCGATCGGCGAACTCAAGATGAGCGTACCGTCGCTCCGACGCTGCAGGGAGACCTCTTTGGGCGCGAATACAGGTGTGTTCTTTGACATTGAAGATGATCCCATGACTTACGGCAGCGCCGCCCCGCACTCTTCGCGTGTAATCCCGCTTCTGATTGCCGAGCATTCTTGCGGTCTCGTGCCGGCTCGCCTCAGGAGGTCGACGGCGCAATCGATCACGCGCGCTTTCCCGTTTTTCTGCGCGTCGACTATTCGGATTTCGCGTCAAGCACGTCGCCGAACAACTGATAGGTCGTTCCGGTCCAGCGCTGCAGCCGCATTTGAGTCGACATCATGTTCGAGCTTTCGCTGGTGTTCACCTCGATTCCCGGCAGGCCGACCGAAACCACGACGTTCTTGAGATTCTTTGCTTGCGCCAGGATATTCTTGCGGGAGAGATCGTTGCCGCATTGCTTCAGAATCTGCTCGAGCAGAACTCCCTGCTGATATCCGAGCGTATAACTTCCGTTCGTGATGTCGGCGCCGGACAGATACTTCTCGAAGAAGCTCTTATAGGCTTGCATGCCGGGATCGTTCTTCCACGTCTCGTCTGCGGCGTCCTTGTTGATCGTGCCTGCGATCACGCCGATCGATTTGTCGAACCCGGCCGGCGCGAGCGTGCCACCAACAGATGCGGAGGGATAATTGATGATGACGGTCGCCTTCCATCCAATCACCGAGGCCTGCCTGATCGCCTGCGCTGCAAACTTCGGTGTCCCGGCGATCACGAGAGCCTCGGCGCCCGAACTCTTGAGATTCGTGATCTGCGAATCGATCGTCGGCTCGGTCACCTCGTAAGAGGCGGTCACGACCTTTCGATCGAAATCGCCCCCCAGATACGCCTTGAAGGCATTGACGTAGTCCTTACCGAGGTCGTCGTTCTGGTAGAGAATTGCGTATTTCGCATTGGGAAGCGTCTTGGTCAGATACTTGGCGTAGATCTTCCCCTCGGTATCGTAGCTGACGAGACCGGTCGTCATCAGGGGATAATTCGCGACATCCGTGAACTTGGATGAGCCGCTGACGATTGCGAGGCTGGGCACCCCTTTCGCCCTGAGATACTTGGCCGTAGCCGAAATGCCGGGCGTACCGAGTTGGCCGAACATGAAGGACACTTCGTCGCTCTCGACCAGCTTGCGCACGTGCTCGACCGCCTTGGGCGGACTGTATGAGTCATCGTAGGCGATGTAGTTGATCTTGCGGCCGTTGACGCCGCCTCGGTCGTTCAGCGATTGGATATAGGCAATGAGCCCCTTGCCCACGAGCCCGATCGACGATGCCGGTCCGCTGAAGGGGAAGACCCCTCCAATCTTGATCTCCGTTTCGGAAATGCCGGGCTCTTCCGCCGCGGAGGCGGGGCCGCTCAAGACCACAGCAAGAGCTATCGCGATTTTCCAATTCGCCGTCATCGATCGTCCTCCCCACGCGCGCCTGTCGGGGCACGCCAGTATGTTGGTTGACCTTCTGCTTTCGCGCTCGCCCGCCGGTCGTTGGCTCGGCACCGACCGTAGGGACAGGCTAGAGGTCTAACTCAACCTTATCGTTCTTTTTTAGAACTCGTCAAGCGCATCCGTGATCTATCGCCTGCGACACGATCCACCTGAGACTTATCCTGTCGATAAAGTCGGGTCGCGATAGCTCCACATACCAGCCCGACCTGTTACTTCCGCAATGGAACTTCCTGCTCTCGCCGCGAGCGACCGTCTCAGGACGACTGGACGGCCGACACTCGAGCACGTCCTCAGGTACTGGCAATGAAGAGCTCGATCAGCGCAATCACGGTCTCGGGCGCGTCTTCCTGGCTGAAATGTCCCGCGTTCGGGATTTTTATGATCGGCCTCCCCGGCCAAATCGCGCTGAAATTAGCGATCTGCGTGTCGGGCGCGATGGCGCGGTCCTTCATGCCGACGGCGAGCATGGCCGGCTTGGACTTCAGATTCTCAATCAGCGAAATGCCTTCCGCAATGTAGGGCCGGATTCTGCCGAGTAGTGCATCGAGCGGAAACTCGATCGCTCCGAGACACTCTTGCTTGGTGGTAAATGGCGCTCCGTAGGCCGCGAGCCAGTCGGCGTCGACGACGGAGAGGTTCTCCAGGCCTTGAGTTTTCATGACGCTGAGGATGTTGACATCCAGGTGCCCTAGCACTTCAGAGAGCGTTCCGGCCCTGTGGTGATCGAGGACGAACTGGAACCACGGCGTCAGCCCCGGAGGAGCATTGCCGTAGCCAGTAAGTGTGTTGAGCAAAAACAGTCGCTTGATGCGATCGGGATGGCGTAGCGCGAACGCCGAACCGATCAATCCTCCCCAATCCTGTATCACGAGCGTGATGTTGGTGAGATCGAGCGCTTCGACCAACTTGGTGAAATTCTCCACGTGGGCTCTAAGCGAATATTCCCGATCTGGAGGCGTCTCGCTCTTGCCGAAACCCATATGGTCAGGAACGATCACCCTATGGGAAGCCGCAAGCGGCGGGATGAAGCGGCGATAGAGATAGCCCCACGTCGGCTCACCGTGCAGACAGACGATAGGATCGCCACTCCCCTCGTCGACGTAATGCATCCGGAAACCGCTTCCTTCGAAGAAGTGAGGCTGGAAGGGCCAGGTTCCACCGAAGGTCTCGCGAGAGTCGATCATCGTTACGCTGCAACTCGTTCTGAACGGCTTTTCAACCTTTTCCGTCGCCCCGCGCCGATTATTTCCCGCGGAAAACGGCTGGACGACGTTCGATGAAGGATTGAATGCCTTCCATCATCTCCGGCAAGCATCATTTCGATTCCGATCGTGTAGACGATTCCCTGCACTGCCGTCACGATCGGCTTGCGGCATCGTCCCTTGAGCGCGAATGCATCGATGTTGCTCGGAGAAATATCGATCTTCTCGGCGTTCGGGCCGAAGAACTTGGGCATGTCGAGACCTGACGTGAAGTCCGCTCCTTCTGCGCAAACGACGCCCGCCCAATAATCGTCGTTGCTGTCCAGAAGCGTCATCGCATTCGACATCTCCACCATCATGGCGGGTGTGAAGGAGTTTTTCTTCGCTGGATTGTCGATGATGATCTTGAGGATCAGACCGTGCACTTCTGTGCGGATCCGGCCCGATGGGCCCTTCTGATCGCTCATTCGTATCCTCCAGACGCGGCAACCACCGACCGCGTCGCCAAAGCCCACTTTCTTTCTGACGAGTTGACAGTGCACTTCGCAAGCCGGCTACAACAATCTTGTGCCAACCCTATTCAGAGGTGAATGCCACCGCCGAGGGTTGCGCCTGCCGCTCGACATTTGCGCATCGCGCCTCTTGTGCGCGAGGAGGATATCTCACCTACCGAGCGTCATTTCGGCCCTCGACAGGGGTCCCTTTCCAAAAATGCGCGCCCCATTTGCGCGCATTTGAGCGCGATCAAGCTGCTTGGCGCGGCAGCCCTGCCCCATAGGCCGCCGCTTCCGATGGCGGCCTCAGATACAGCCCCCCGTTACCCGCTGTGCCGCTGGTGGCCGACGCCCTGGCTCGCTCATGAAGGGGAGTGTCACGCGAACGTGACGCTCTTGTTGAGTGGCAGTTCGCGCACACGCTTTCCGGTCAGAGCAAAGATTGCGTTGGCGAGAGCAGGTGCGGCCGGTGGGACCGGCGGTTCGCCAATTCCCCGCACGTCCCCACCAAGCTCCAATCCCTTGACGATGATTTCCGGCACCTGATGGAATCTCATGGCTTCAAACAGGTGAAAGTTCGTCTGGACCGGCGCAAAGTTTTCGTAGGTGAGCTCGCAGTTCATGGCATGGCCCAAGGCCCAGATGATGCCACCCCGCACCTGCGCTTCAAAATTGACCGGGTCCAGAACGCGCCCCACATCGCAAACGGCATATACCTTGTCGATCTTGATGCCCTGAGGAGTGTCGCTCACCTCGACGACCTGGGCCATGGGCACGCCGAAGGACACTGTCAGCGCCACGCCACGGGCTCGCCGGTCGCCGATTCGCGAGCCCTTCCAGGCGGAAACATCTCGCAAGGTATGCAAGACCTTCTTGGACGGCTCATGATTGCAGAGACGAATGAGCTCTGCCATCGGATCCGCGCCCGCGGCATGGATCAGTTCGTCCAGGAAGGAAGCATGGTGGAAGCCATTGCCGGACGCTCCAACCGATCGCCACGGGCTGACTGGCACCATTTCCTTCGCCTTATAACCCGTCACACGAAAGTTCGGTATGGCGAAAGGTTGATCCCAAATGCCGTTGACGCTTGAAGCATCGGGACCGGGAGGAACGGGCGCCTGCAACCGATTGAACCAGGAGGCGCCCATCGATTGTCCGGCCACATCGATGCTCATGCTCTCGACCATGCCATCGCGAACCGTTCCCTTGGCGCGCGAGAGCTGAATCGGGCGCGGATAGTCGTGCCCCATGTTCTCTTCACGGCTCCAGGTCATCTTGACCGGAACGCCTTCCATGGCCATCGCGAGTTCGATCGCCTGCAACGCATAGGTGTCGTCCAGTCGCGCCCCGAAGCTGCCACCGATCGGCTGAGCGTGCACGTAGATCTTCTCTTCCGGCAGTTGGGTCAGCTTCGCCGCATGCGCCTGGAGGAATACCGGGATCTGCGTTCCCGTCCAGATGTCGAGCCGCTCCTTCGTATAGAGTACAACCGCATTCATGGGCTCGAGCGGAGCGTGGGCAAGATATGGAGTCCGATACTCCGCCTCAATCGGTTTGGATGAGCCGGCCAACGCCTTCTCGACGTCTCCGTCATTGCGAAGCCGGCTGTCCAGCAGGTCTTTGGAGAACGAATTCTCCAGTACCTTCCACATTCCAGCCGAGTCGGCCGGATAAGGAGGATCGTTCCATTCGATCTTGATAGCGGCCGCGGCCTGAAAGGCTCTCCACGTGTTGTCGGCAATGACGCCCACACCGTCTTTGATCGGAACGATCTTCTTGACGCCTCTCATCTTTTCCGCGCTGGAGGCATCATATCGTTTGATCGTGCCTCCCATGCCCGGGTTGGCCCGGACGGTGGCGTACACAATCCGGTCCGGACGAATATCGATCCCATACTGCTGCGTACCGGTCGACTTGGCGACGATATCGATCCGGCGCATCTTCTTGCCGATGTAGCGCCACTCCTGTTCCGGCCGGAGGGTGACATCGGTAACCGGTGCAAGCTGCGCTGCCTCGACGGCCAGCTCCGCGTAGGTGACGGACTTGCCATCGGGCAAGATCACCTGACCGTCCTTGGTTTTCAGCTGCGATCGGGACACGCCCGACCTTCTGGCCGCCGCCTCCTTCAATGTCTCGCGAGCGACGGCTCCCGCCATGCGAAGTTTTTGATAGCCATCGGGTACGGTGGACGAACCTCCCGTGATCTGCATGCCGAGAAGACGGCTCAACACCCCGCCACCTCCCCGCGCCCCTCGAGCCATGAGGCCATCGTCGATCGGAGAGAAGGGCAGGCTGTCGTCCATGATCCGGCTATTGAAGTAGGCCGGATTTGGCGGACCAGGATCGATGCGAACCTTGTGCGGATCCACGTCAAGCTCTTCGGCAATCAGATGAGCTTGGATGGAATATGAGCCTTGGCCCTTGTCGGCGCGCGGAGTGATGAGTGTAACGCCCTTTGCGTCGACGCGGACGTAGGGCGTGATCGCGGCTTCACCCGCCTTGAGGTCCTTGAGCAGCGGGTTGGGAGGATCCTGGCGCAATCGGTAATAGCCGAAGGCGACGCCGCCGGCGATCGCAGCGGAGCCGATCAGAAACGTGCGTCTTGCAATTGTCCTGAGCCGAGCCACGTTATTTCCCCTTCATCATCTGGGCAGCAGTTTTGACGGCGCTGTGGATGCGAGTATAAGTTCCGCAGCGACAAAGATTTCCGCTCATGGCGTCGGCGATTTCGGTGTCTGACGGATCGGGGGTTTTCGATAGCAGGGCCGCTGCAGTCATCATTTGGCCGGACTGACAATAACCGCACTGCGCAACTTGGTGCTCGATCCAAGCCTGCTGAACAACGTGCAGGTCTGCGGGAGTTCCCAGACCCTCGATTGTCGTGATGCTGCCGCGGACCTCACCAGCGTTGATCGAGCAGGAACGAACCGCGGTACCGTCGATATGAACGGTGCACGCACCGCAAAGGCCCGCCCCGCAACCGTACTTCGGCCCCGAGATACCAAGCTCGTCCCGGAGCACCCAAAGGAGCGGCATTTCCGGTTCGACATCCAGATCGTAGCGCTTACTGTTGACGGTAAACTGCATTGCGAGCTCCTGTAGTGGCGAACAACGGCACCTGCCTGCCTCTCCAAGCGCCGCGGCCGCCGATTCTGACGTGTCGAACCTGGTACGTATCCTTGACGAATAGGTCGTTACGGAGGCCTCGGCCAATTCAGAATCGAATAGCTTTGCTTTACCGCTGAATTGCCGCGAACCGCGTTTCGGCAGAACCGTTCTATACCCTGGATTTTCGGAAGCAGTGCGCAGCACGACGCTCGGTCCCGCAGGGCACCCTCGTCGCTCGGTCCGTCTCTCCGATACGGCTATCATGCTTTCGGCGAACACCGATCGAACGTCGTGCCAAGTTCGGGCTTCCTTGGTGGCCTGGATCGGTGCTCCAGGCCCTTAGCATCAAATCGCCAAACGAGCCTCAATGAAATGGCAGTTTGCCTGCCTGCACAACGGATGATAGTCTCATATGCCCGTAATTGGGCCAGCGCACCGCGCGCGGGCGCACGCAGCCTTCAGATGCAGCCTTCAGATCAAGGAGACCAGCATGGCGGGACTTAAAGACCACCCGATCGCCGAACGCATACGGCTCAACCCTCCGGCACCGCCTGCATCCCTTAGCCTCGACGCTTTGAAGGCGTTGGTCATGGAATGCGGCGCAGATGATTGCGGTATCGTCAGCCTCGATGACCCTCTGGTAAAGGACGAAGCGGTTCACGCCCGACGGGCATTCGCGGGGGCGCGATTGGCGGTGAGCATCGTGAGCAGGATGAATCGCGGTCCCATCCGCTCACCCGCGCGTTCAGCGTCCAATAACGAGTTTCACAAGATTTCTCACGACGTCGACGATATCGCGCGCGAGCTAGTTCGGCGGCTGGAGGACATGGGCATCTCGGCGATGAACCCTCCGATGGCATTCCCCATGGAGTTCGACAAATACCCGGAACGGGGATGGGTCGTCTCGCACAAGCTCATTGCCGAAGCTGCCGGCGTTGGAAAGCGCGGCATCCATCGCAGCGTCATCCATCCCAAATTCGGCAGCTTTATCCTTTTGGGCACCGTGCTGGTCGATCTCGACATAGAGGCGCCGTCGAAGCCACTCGACTACAATCCCTGCTTCGAGTGCAGGCTCTGCGTCGTCGCCTGTCCGGTCGGCGCTATCAAGCCAGATGGCTATTTCGATTTTTCTTCCTGCCTCAACCACAACTACCAGCAGTTCATGGGCGGATTCGCACAATGGATCGAGGACATCGCGGACGCGAAGTCCGCCAAGGACTACCGTGAACGCCAACCGCTGGCAGAAACAGTCAAGCGCTGGCAGAGCCTCTCGTACGGCCCTAACTACAATGCGGCCTATTGCGTCGCGGTTTGTCCTGCCGGCGAAGACATCATGGCCGGCTACTTGTCAGACCGCAAAGCGCACGTGGAAACGATCGTCAAACCGTTGCAGGACAAGGTCGAGCCGCTCTATGTCGTCCGGGATTCCGATGCAGCAAGTCACGCCGCGAAGATATTCCCTCACAAGACGCTTCGGTTTGTACGCTCGAGTGCCCGGGCCTCCAGTATCGGCGCCTTTCTCTTCGGAATGGGGCTTACCTTCCAGCGTAACAGGGCTAAGGGCTTGAATGCCACCTACCACTTCGTCTTCACGGGCCAAGAGCCCAAGGAGGCCACGGTAGTTATCAAAAATCAGAAGCTGACCGTCACCGACGGCCTCATTGGTACCCCGGACTTGCGCATTCAGGCGGACTCAGCCGCTTGGCTGAAGACTTTGAATGGTCAGCTCTCGGTCGTCCTGGCGCTCGCGCAGAGAAAGATTCGATTGAAGGGCCCTCTTAAACTCCTGAAGGCCTTCGGCGCCTGCTTCCCGAAATGACAAGACACTGTTGCAAGCCAATCCGTAGTAGCCGCGCCCAGCTCGGGCGCCTACTGGCCGGAGATTCAAACCTTGTAGTTCTTTTTTGAAATTGACTAAGCCGTCATCTCGATGTCTTATTCCGGCACCTCCCGGTCCGGCCCAGGAGACGGCGAGATCTGGTTCGGACTACTTAACCGGCTGCGAAAGCGGCCGGTTTTTTTCATTGTGTTATTCTGTGGGATGAAGGAGCCAGGCTCGTCTCGCAATCTGTAGCATCTCCGTTTCGCGAAGCTTGAGCCGGCAAACTCTCGCTTTGGATCTTGGATAATGCTGGGCCGGCGTGGCTTTCAAGATCGCCGGAAGGGCGCTGAAGCCGAGCATCATGCCATTCGGTGCGGTTTCGGTTGGATCGAGACGAAAGGCCGGCGGTGAAGCAAGGCCGTCTCCCTCGTGATCACGGCTCCAGCCGAGGCGATCGAGCGCGGCTACAGGCGAATGTCCGCCGGGGCGCCATTTCAAGACTTCGATCGCGGAACGAAAAGCAAGCGTCACACAATCAATGTCGTCGACAGATCGGTCACTAACCATCTGCGCGTGATGCATAACAGCCTGCAGTACCTCTTCACGCACGTGATCATGGCTGAGAGCGATAGCGGTCAAGCCAAACAGAGCGTCAAAGATCCGGAACGCGTGGCGCGCGGTGACCAACATCCTGAGATAACATTCCAAGGCAGTCGGTCCGAACGCGGCCGCCGACTTCGTTCCGGCCGCCGCCAACCATATCGTGCGCGCTCGCGTGAATCCCAAGCTAGGAGTCCAACCATGCAAGGTCGATGATTTGGCCGCTTCTGCCAACCAGTATTCAGGAGCGTCGCTGCTCATCAGGACGAAATGAGCCATCGTGTGAGCTGTTGCGCAATAGTTGCATTCACCGGCACTGAATGTGGTATTGGCTTCAACCCTCGCGCGCTCACGTAAGTCTTCCAGGGCCGCCAGATAGCGAGTTGCCAACGCATATGCCAACACTTCGATGAGAGGCGCCCATCTGCATACGGACTGGAACTCTGTTCTAGACGGAAAGCGACCCGGAAGAGTCAGTGGCGCGAGCAAATCGAAAGCGATATCTCTGCTTTTCGCTCTCAGACGATGTAGCCGGCTCCGTAAGCCTGCGGATGTCATGTGCTTGTCGATCTCTTCACCGACCGGAAAGCCGTGCTGACGAAGCGGACGCAACCTCCCGGACGGGTCAATCTCGATGGCGACCGGGACGTCCGGAATTTTCAGGACCACTGGTCGCGCAGACTCGCCGGCCGTCCGGATGCCTTCCCATGTTGTCGGCTCCATCTCTATGGCGAGCCCGATCGCCAATGTGTCCGCCATTCTCACGAGGTCGTCAGATCCATAGGCAGCGATGATCGGACCGAAGTTATGAGACCTCTCTCTAGCCTCCTGGTTCGATCGATCCGGATACAAAGTTCGCTGCTCCAACGTCCACCTCATTGGTTTTCCTGGGAGCGTGAATCCGGTCGTCGCGCATGACGAACGGATCGATTTCCGAGGATGAACTTAGAGTGAGAACGTAGGTGTGTTTCCTGCAACCCGGTCGAGCCGCGTATTTCGAGCAGCGCCTAGTCAGAAATGAATAAGCGGTTGTTCACGACGTGCAGTCGATCCGGCCGCCGAACTGTCCTGCTTGCCGGAGCGCTTGCATCCTCTTGACAAGTTCTTTTATGGAACTTATCGAAGCCTACCGAAGGGAGGCTACTCGATGAAGGTCTTAGTGCCGGTAAAGCGGGTGGTCGATTACAACGTCAAGGTCCGCGTCAAGGGCGATGGATCGGGCGTTGAACTCGCCAACGTCAAGATGTCGATGAACCCGTTCGACGAAATCGCGGTCGAGGAAGCGCTGCGCCTGAAGGAAGCCGGCAAGGCCACCGAGGTCGTGGTGGTCTCCATTGGACCGGCGCAGGCGTCGGAGACGATCCGCACCGGTCTTGCCATGGGCGCCGACCGCGGCATCCTGGTGAAAGCCGAAGGCAGCGTCGAGCCGCTCGCGGTCGCCAAGATCCTGAAGAAGGTCGCGGACGAAGAGCAGCCCGGCCTGATCATCCTCGGCAAGCAGGCGATCGACGACGACTGCAACCAGACCGGCCAGATGCTGGCCGCGCTGCTCGGCTGGTCGCAGGCGACGTTTGCCTCGAAGCTCGAGGTCGAAGGTTCTGACTTCAAGGTCACCCGCGAAGTCGATGGCGGGCTCCAGACCGTGAAGCTGAAGGGACCGGCGATCGTCACCACCGATCTGCGTCTCAACGAGCCGCGCTACGCCTCGCTGCCGAACATCATGAAGGCCAAGAAGAAGCCGATCGCGGACAAGACCGTCGCCGATTACGGCGTCGATGTC